>JAKSUU010000076.1 GCA_024408695.1 Coriobacteriales bacterium
CATCTTTATTTGCATCGTCTCCCCGCAACATATGATTAACATGAATCACTTTAAAAGCTAAATCTTTTTGTGCAAATAATTTAAATTCATTAAAAATTTCTTGGTTTTGTTCTATAAAAGCGCTAGCATCAGAACTAACATTGCTTTTGTAATGAGCAAGCATCCACAACTTGCATGCATACAAAAGTGCAATAGAGTCGCTTCCACCCGAAACCATAACTATTAGAGCAATTTTATCCATAAAATAAGTATATAGATTTTTCGTATAAAATATATAGATAAATATAAACGAAAGGTTTGCTATGAAAACATTAGTTATTTATTTTTCTTTAACTGGAAATACAAAAAAAGTTGCAAAAAAAATTGCAGAGCTTTCCAATGCAGATATATTAGAAATTGAACCAAAACAAAAGTATTCAAAAAAATATCTGCCTACTTTTTTTGCATGCTTAAAAGAAGGCATAACTCATGCTCGCCCAGCTTTTAAAACTAAGATACCAAGTCTTAAAAAATATGATTTAGTTTTGGTTGGCGGACCAATATGGGGCGGAAATCTTCCCTGTATAATCTATTCTTTTTTAGATCAATGTAACTTAGACAAAAAAAAGATTGCCTTGTTCAGCACAAGTGACAAAATTGGTCCTCAAAAAGCAGCAAAAAAATGCAAAAAAATATATAAGAATACAATTTGGTGCCATGCTCTTAATGCAAATAATGTTAAGTCAAAAGACCTAAAGAACTGGTTAAAATCCCTTTAGTTTTCTTGCAGTAATTTTATCTTTATTTGCGATAGTTTAAGTTGTTTCTAACATTTTGCCACAATAGGTATAATGTTTTTCTTTTTAATTTAATTTTGTTATTATATTATTTATAGCTTTCTAGAGTTTTTGAATTATGAATAAAGATATTAAAGAAATTCTTTTATCTGAAGAAGACTTAAACAACAGAGTTGCCCAGCTTGGGGCACAAATTACTAAAGATTATGCCGGCAATGAGCTTATCGTAATTTGCTTGCTTAAAGGCGGCTCAGTTTTTGCATCTGATTTAGTTCGAAATATCGATTTGAAAGTCGATTTGCAATTTTTGTCGGCTAGCAGTTATGGCGCTGGTCATCAATCAAGTGGAAGTGTAGATATTTCTGCTGATCTTACGCGTGACCTTACAGGTCGTCATGTATTAATCTGTGAAGATTTGGTTGAAACTGGCCTTACACTTTCTGTGATTGTTCAATATATTAAAGAACAAAATCCAGCCTCTGTAGAAGTTTGTGTTCTTTTAGATAAAGAACTCGAAGAAAATGTATACATTAAACCAAAGTATGTTGGTTTTAAATGTCCAGAAGAATTTATTGTAGGCTATGGAATTGATTACGCGCATCATTACAGAAATTTGCCTTATATTGCCGCATTAAAAGAAGAAGTTTATTTAAAATAGGGGATAGAATTGAGCGATAAAAATTTAGATAAAACACCAAAAAAAGATAACAAAAATCGCAAGGAGCAAAATGAAAAAGCCAGGCGAACTGCTATTATTGCTCTTATTGCATGTGTTCTTATAGTTGCTGTTTTTGCATTATTTTTTAGACAGCCAAATTCTGGTGAAATTGTTGAACTCAAAACTAGTGAATTTGTAAGCGCCGTAAATGCAGATCGTGTAACAGAAGTGACTTACCACGCTTCTTCTGCAACCCTTGATGGTAGATATTATAAAGATGAAGATGCATTTAAAGCCAACGAAACCACGCCATTTACTTCAACCTATACTGGCGACGATTCTTTGCAAGCCCTTATGGCAGAACATCCAAATATTGCTTATCACGAAGACGTCAGCACAAACACTTGGCTTGTTTCTCTACTTACAACACTTCTTCCGCTTATTTTAATTGCTCTTTTTATTTGGTTTATTTTCTCTAGAGCATCGAATATGTCAAACTCTCAAATGAATTTTGGAAAAACCAAAGCTAAAAAACAAAGTGAAGAAATTCCCGACGTTACCTTTGATGATGTAGCAGGTATTGATGAGGCCGTAGAAGAATTACGAGAAATTAAAGACTTTTTATCGAATCCGCAAAAGTACCAAAAAATGGGAGCTAAAATTCCACGTGGTTGTCTGCTTGTTGGCCCTCCGGGTTGCGGTAAGACTTTGTTGGCAAAGGCTGTTGCAGGTGAAGCAGAGGTTCCGTATTTTAATATCTCTGGTTCTGATTTTGTTGAAATGTTTGTAGGCGTTGGTGCCTCACGTGTTCGCGATTTGTTTAAACAAGCAAAAGAGGCTGCTCCTTCAATTATTTTTATTGATGAGATTGATGCGGTTGGTCGCCAAAGAGGTGCAGGTCTTGGTGGTGGTCACGATGAACGTGAACAAACTTTAAACCAGCTTTTAGTTGAGATGGATGGATTTGACGACAAAGAAAGCGTAATTATGCTTGCGGCAACAAACCGCGCCGATATTTTAGATCCTGCTCTTTTGCGCCCAGGACGCTTTGATCGTCAAATTATTGTTGATCGTCCTGACCTTGGCGGACGCGAGCGCATCCTCGAGGTACATGCAAAAGGAAAACCAATTGATCCTAAAGTCGATCTAAAAGATTATGCATCGCTTACAGTTGGTTTTAGCGGTGCAGATCTTGCGAATTTGTTAAACGAAGCCGCATTACTTGCTGCACGCCGTGGCAAAGATATAATTGAGGCAGACGAACTTAACGAAAGCATTGAGCGCGTTATTGCAGGCCCTCAGCATAAAGGTCGCAAAATTACAGATGAAGAAAAACGATGCACTGCATATCACGAAAGTGGTCATGCCCTTGTTGGACATTTGCTTGAACATACTGATCCTATTCATAAAATTACTATTATTCCACGTGGTCGTGCGGGTGGATACACTTTGTCACGCCCAACCGAGGATCGCATGTTAGAAACTCGCAACGAAATGCTCGATGAAATTGCTATGTTTTTGGGTGGTCGTGTTGCAGAAGAAATTGCGATGGGCGATGTCACAACGGGTGCAAGTAACGACCTTGAACGCGCAACAAAACTTGCTAAAAACATTGTAAAAACTTTTGGCATGAGCGACAAGCTTGGATATCGCGTTTATGGTGAGCAAAACCATGAGGTCTTTTTAGGCCGTGATTATAATAGCACGCCAGATTACGGCGAAGAAACTGCTAACTTAATTGATGAAGAAATTTCTCGCATTGTGACCGAGGCTCATGATCGTGCTTATAAACTTTTGACCGAAAATCGCACTTTGCTTGATACAATGGCAAACGTTTTGTTTGAACGCGAAACCCTCGATGGCGATGCTTTAAAATATTTGTTGGATGATAAGTGGGATGAGTATCTAGTTAAAGAAAAGGCAGATGCTCAACTTGCTGCACAACAAAAGCAGATTGAAGAGCAACAAAAGCAACTTGAAGAACAACAAAAAAAGTTAGATCAGCAACAAAAAGAGATAGATAATTTGTCGAGTGGGCAAGCTGATGATGCACAAAATTCTTCTGATGCAGAAGCTGATGATGACGATGAATATTATGTTATGGATGATCAAGATTCATCAAAAACCGATTCTTCTTTATCAAAAAAGCACTCACTTTTAGATTATGTTAAAGCAAATAAAAGCAGTGATGTCGCTCAAACAAATGAGCCTAAAAATACGACTCCAGACGAAATCATTCCTACTCGCGAAACAATTTATGATGATAGCAACGATGACATTCCAGAAGCTGAATACGAACAGGATGACAGCGAATAGTTAACGCGTTTTAATAAAATGGAAATTCATCCTATTGCATATATTTCGTCTCCTTTTAAAAAAAAATTTGGTATTCCTAGGCAGGCTGGCTTAGTACAAAACACCCTAAGTAAAATATGTTTTTGCCAGCCTTATAACAATGCTGATGCCTTGCGTTATATTGATGAGTATGATCGTCTTTGGCTCATTTGGCAATTTAGCGAAAATTTAGTAGACAAAAGCAATTGGTTGCCGCTTGTTCGTCCGCCCCGTTTAGGAGGGGATAAGCGAGCTGGTGTTTTTGCCACACGAGCTCCTTATCGTCCAAATAATTTATGCTTGAGTTGCGTGGAACTTGTCAACTGTGATACAAGTGATATTGAGTCGCCCTTTTTAATCGTTCGAGGTGCCGATTTACTTGACGCCACACCCATTTATGACATCAAACCATACATGCCCTTTTCTGATGCTTTTGATGTTGAGCACGGCGGATTTAAAGACAATCATCCAGATGTGTTTTTGGAAATTATATTTTCTGATGAACTTCAAGATAAAGCTCGCAAAATATATAATGGTTGTATAAACAATCAGAAATCACCATATTATGATTTAATAAGTTTGTATTCTTTTGAAAATTTAATAGGAGCAATATTGGAATGCTTAGAATGTGATCCACGTCCTGCTTATCATGAAGATAAAAATCGACAATATGGTTTTGATTTTGCTTGTTTTGATATAAAATTTATTGTTAAGAATAAATCTTTACAAGTTGTTGATGTGCTAGAAGCAAGCGATTGATTTTGTGATGCGGCAAGTTTTAAGCTTGCAGTTGTATATTTATTGCGCCCTCGTAGCTCAGGGGATAGAGCACCGCTCTCCTAAAGCGGGTGTCGGACGTTCGAATCGTCTCGAGGGCGCCAATTTTATCATTTATTTTCACTTACGTTAAATGATTTGAATAATAGCTATATAATAAAAAAATAAAATATTAAGGTACAGATATATGTCAAAAAATAAACAACTTTATGCTTCAATTGACAAACCATGGCAAAAGTTTTACTCGAAAAAGAATATAAAAAAAGCTATTCCCAGTTGCTCAATATACGATTTTCTTTATAAGAATAATAGAAAGCATTTAGATGATTCAGCTATTGAATATGATGGTAAACTCATTACTTTTGGTGAGTTGTTCACTCAAATTGATATAGCTGAACTTGCTTTCAAAAATTTAGGAGTTCAAGAAGGCGATGTCATTGTTATTGTTTCTCTTACAATTCCAGAGCTAATCATTTCGTTTTATGCTTTAAATAAAATCGGTGCAGTTCCAAATTTTGTTGACCCAAGAACAAGTGTTGAAGGTATACAAGCCTTCATTAAAGAAGTTGACTCTAAGTTGATAATTTGTTTAGATGTTTGTTATAAAAAGCTTGTTCGTGCAATTGAAAATACACTTGTTGAGCATATTGTTGTCATATCGTTAGCTGACTCTGCACAGTCATTTAATAAAAAAATTTATGCAGTAAATAAATGTTCGGCTTTGCTCAATAAGAAATTTATAACTTGGAATAAGTTTTTAAAGTTTGCATCACACAGTAATAAATTCTTCTTTGCTAAATCTACGAAAAATAACAAAACCAAGTCCATTGAGAAATCATGTGCCGTGATTGTGCATACTGGTGGCACAACTGGTATGCCAAAAAGCGTTATGTTAAGTAATAAAAATCTAAACGCTTCGGTTATCCAATGTTGTTGTAGTGGATTCAATTTTTGTCGACACGATACATGGCTTGGTATTATGCCTCCGTTTATTTCTTATGGAATTGCAAACGGTGTTCATTTACCTCTTTGTAAAGGAATGAAGTTAATTCTTATTCCAAATTTTAATCCTAAAACTTATGATAAATTGCTTTTAAAACATAAACCCAATCATGTTACTGGAGTTCCGACGTATTATAATTCCATAATTAAAAGTAAATTAGTAAAAAATGCTGATTTATCTTTTTTGGTATCGCCAA
>JAKSUU010000077.1 GCA_024408695.1 Coriobacteriales bacterium
TTTTTATGCATTATATTAGATAGGATTTTGTATTGGCTAAAGAAGATGCTATTGAGCTAGAAGGTACAGTAGTAGAACCTCTTCCAAATGCAATGTTTAAGGTCAAGCTAGAAAATGATCACGAAATTTTAGCTCATATTTCTGGTAAGATGAGAATGCACTACATTAAGATTTTACCAGGTGATCGCGTTACTGTTGAGCTTTCTCCTTATGATCTAGACAGAGGTAGAATTACTTATCGCTTTAAGTAAGCTTATCAGCAAATTTGTTACTTACTTTGTGCACTAAAAAAATTAAAGTTATGTAGCTTGTTATTGTTGCAAAATATGTGTAACAAAATTAATCGCCTGCGGCTGGGCGTGAATATATAAAGAATCTTTGAGTAGAAAGGTTATCATCATGAAGGTTAGACCTTCCGTAAAAAAGATTTGCGACAAATGTAAAATCATCAGACGTCATGGCAAGGTTTTGGTAATTTGTTCCAATCCTCGTCATAAACAACGTCAAGGCTAAGATAGGAGTAAAATTGGCTCGTATACTTGGTGTTGACCTACCACGTGACAAACGCGTTGAATGTGGGTTAACTGCAATTTATGGCATTGGATTTTCAACTTCTAGATTGATTCTTGATCAAACTGGCGTTAATCCAGACACAAGATGCCGTGACCTCACAGAAGAAGAGGTCGTTAAAATTCGTGAGTACATCGATAGCAACTTTACTGTCGAAGGTGACTTACGTCGTGAGCGTTCACAAAATGTTAAAAGATTGATGGAAATCGGTTGCTATCGTGGTCTTCGTCATCGCAGACGCCTTCCTGTTAGAGGTCAGCGTACGCATACCAATGCTCGTACAAGAAAAGGTCCGCGCAAACAAATTGGTGCGCGTAGCAAAGGCTAAGGTGATGTAACATGGCAAAAAAGGTAACAACAAGTCGTATTAAAAGATCTGAGCGTAAAAACATCGCTGTTGGTCAGGCTCACATTAAATCAACTTTTAATAACACTATTGTAACAATTACAGACACTCGTGGAAACGTAATTACATGGGGAAGTGCTGGTACAGTTGGCTTTAAAGGAACCCGTAAATCTACTCCATTTGCCGCTCAAGTAACTGCAGAACACGTTGCTAAAGTTGCAATGGAACACGGTTTAAAGAAGGTTTCTTGTTTTGTAAAAGGCCCTGGTCCTGGCCGAGAAACAGCTATTAGAACTTTGCAGGCTGCTGGTCTTGAAGTAACCTCTGTTCAAGATTGCACACCTCTTCCTCACAATGGCTGTCGTCCTTGTAAACGTCGTTTCTTTTAATCTGAAAGGTAGATAATATGGCTCGCTATAAGGGAGCCGACTGCCGTTTGTGCCGTCGTGAAGGCTCCAAATTATTTTTAAAAGGAGATAGATGCTATAGCGATAATTGCGCATTAAATAGACATAACTATGCTCCTGGTGAAGCTGGTCAAAAGCGTCCACGCGAAACAGAATATAGAACTCAGCTTCGCGAAAAACAAAAAGCCAAACGTATTTATGGCTTGCTCGAAAAACAGTTTAGAAAATATTATGAAATTGCAAACCGCCAACAAGGTATTACTGGTGAAAACCTACTCTGCCTTCTTGAAAGTCGTTTAGATAATGTTGTTTATAGGCTTGGTTTTGCAAGATCACGCGATGAAGCTCGTCAACAAGTTCGTCATAATCACATTCATGTAAATGGCAAACGTGTTAACATTCCTTCTTATCGTGTTCGCCCAGGTGATTTGATTTCTGTAGCCCCTAAGGCAAAAGATTTGCTAACAATTAAAGACGCTTTGTTATTTAGTGAATCTAAAGGTAATGTTATTCCAGCATGGCTCGAAGTAGACATTGAAAAACTTCAGGGTAGCGTATTAAGCTTACCAACTCGTGACCAAATCGATTTAGACATTACAGAACAGCTCATCGTCGAGTTGTATTCAAAGTAATATGCTTTGCTGTATCCACTGTTTTGGATACACAATATTTTTATGCAAATTATTATTGAGAGAGGCTAATATATGACAGAGTTTTTAAAACCAAATGTTAAAAGTGAACGTGTAGATGACAATACTTATCGTTTTATTATGGAACCATTAGAGCGTGGCTATGGCTATACTCTAGGTAATAGTATGCGTCGCGTTCTTTTAAACTCTCTAGATGGCGCTGCCGTTAGCGCAATTCAAATCGAAGGCGTTCAGCATGAATTTACCTCAATTAAAGGTGTCGTTGAAGATGTTACAGACATTGTTTTGAACATTAAGGGTTTGGTTTTTTCATCTAATGGCTTAGGAAACGAAGCCACTGCTAAACTTAAATGTGAAGGTCCAATGACTGTTACTGGTGCAGATATCGACGTACCATCAGAATTTGAATTAGTAAACAAAGAACACGTTATTGCTACTTTAGCAGAAGGTGCAAGCCTAGACATGACTATGCGTATTGGTGTTGGTCGTGGATATGTTAGTGCTGCTCGCAACGCTCGCGAGGGCGATCCTATTGGTATTATTCATGTTGATTCACTTTATTCACCTGTTCGTAGATGCACTATGGATGTTACAGATACTCGTGTTGCACAACAAACAGACTACGACAAACTAATTTTAGAAGTTGAAACAAATGGTGCTGTAGATCCAACTGCCGCTGTTTGTCAAGCTGCTAACATTATTAATCAATACATGGCTTCATTTATGTCTTTAAATGAGGAAGAAATTGATGTTGAAAATGTCGAATCAATTTTTGCAGTAGAAGGTCAGGCTAAAAATACCGAACTCGACAAAGCTGTTGAAGATTTAGATTTGACCGTTCGTTCTTATAATTGCTTAAAACGTGCTGGCATTCATACAGTGCGTGAAATTGTTGAATATTCAGAAAGTGAACTTTTGAACATTCGCAATTTTGGTGCAAAGTCTATTGAAGAAGTCAAAGATAAACTACAAGAACTTAATTTATCGTTTAAAAAATAGTTAATAGGAGATAAACCTATGAGACACTACAAAAAAGGTCGCAAATTAGGAACAAGCGCAAGTCATACAAAAGCTATTAAGCAAAATTTGATTGTTGCTGTTTTTACAAATGACCGTATTAAAACTACTTTGCCTCGCGCAAAGGAAGTCCGAGGAGACATTGATAGAGTCGTTACTTGGGCAAAGAAGGGCGACTTGCATTCTCGCCGTTTGGCTATTTCTTTGGTCGGCGACAAAGAACTTGTTCGCGAGGTTTTTGAAAAAGCTGAACAACACATGTGGGATAGCCGCGATGGTGGTTATACAAGAATCATGAAGCTTGGTCCTCGTAAGGGTGACAATGCTCCAATGTGTATTCTTGAGCTCATTAGTGATGTTTCTGTTAAGAAAGAAAAACCAAAGACAAAAGAAGACAAAGCCGACGAAATCGTTGGCGAGGCACTAGGCGAAACTGAGGCTTTAGAAGAAGCTAAGGATGATGCAGAAGATGTAGATACTTCTACGGAAGACGAAGCTGACACTGAACAGGCAGAGGTTGCTGCTGAGGAAGCTGAAGAGACTACGGAAGATGCGCCTGCCGAAGAAGCAGAGGAAGCCCCTGCTGAAGAAACAGATGTCCCTGCTGACGCATCTGAGGAAGCTCCCGCTGAGGAAGCCCCTGCTGAGGAAGCTCCTGCTGAGGAAGCACCTGCTGAGGAAGCACCTGCTGAGGAAGCACCTGCAGAAGAAACAGATGTTCCTGCTGACGCATCTGAGGAAGCTCCCGCTGAGGAAGCCCCCGCAGAAGAAAATTCTGAATAGTCTTCAAATTTGCAGATGATACAAGCAAATGCGTTAGACAGCAATGCTAATTCTGCGCTAAATTTTAAAGTTAATACGCAAGTCAAATTACTTTTGGCTTGCGTATTTTTTATCTGCGTGTTTGTTTGTAAAAATTGGCCTACAATTTTAATTTATACCGCAATTCTTTTAATAATTAATCTAACCTCAAAAGTAAAATTTTCCCATTTGGTAAAAATCTTTATCCCCATTGTTTTTATTCTTCTTTTTACTATAGTCATTCAATCTATTTCTATTAATATTGAAATTGATAGTTTGCGTTATCAAAATTCATGCGGTTACCTTGCTCTAAACCAAAATTTATGCCTTTTTGGCAATTTTTATTTAACATTAGACGGATTTATATGCGGGTGCTTTTTTGCTCTGCGTATCGCACTTGTAACCTTTGCATTTGCGTATGTTTCTTATACAAGTAGTAATGTAGAAATTCGTGATGCAATTGTGCGTTTTTGCATGCCACTTAAAAAACTTGGAGTTCCAATTGATAATTTTGCGATGATTATGACTTTAGCAATTAGATTTATTCCAATTATTGAAAATGAAATTAAGCAAGCTTATGCTGCACAAATCTGCAGACTAGGACAATTTAAGGCTAAAGGTTTAAAACGTAAAGTTATGGCATATGGCAAACTTGTTAATCCTGTTGCTATGCATCTTGTTAGCTACTGTGATGATTTATCTTGCGCAATGGAATGCAGATGTTATAGCACTCAAACGCGACGCAGTTCTTATTTCCAAAAATGGGACGTCGCAGATTTTATCATATTATTGCTATTGTGTGTACTTATGATTGGAGTTTGTGTTTTTTATGGTTGATTTGCAAGGTTATAACATGATTTTGGCTTCTAAATCTCCGCAACGTTCTTCTATTTTGCGCGATGGCGGTTACAGCTTTGAAATTGTTCCTTCTAATATTGAAGAACACTTAAGTGAAGACTTAGATTGTGCGCAAAATACTCTAAAACTGTCTTTTGACAAGGCAATGTCTTCGTTCAACCAACTAAAAAATCAAAATCTTTTGAAAGGTAAATATCTTTTCGTTGGTTCTGATTCCATTGTCTATTACGATGAAAAAATATATGGAAAGCCCAAAGATCGTGGGGACGCCTTTAATATGCTTTCAACTCTTTCCAATACCACTCACCAGGTTATAACAGGTGTAAGTATTGTTGCTATAGATACGAATGCTCAGTATCAAACACGCGCTAGTTTGTCGTTTCGCGACAAATATTCCATTAGACATACAAGTTTTTTTGATAGAAGTTTTGTAACTTTTAAAAATTTACAGACCGATGAAATTAATTCCTGGTTAGATCAAGAAAATTTTTTGGACAAGGCAGGATCTTATGCAATACAAGGTGGCGCCCAGGGCTTTGTTAAGCGCGTTGAAGGCGACATTCAAAATGTCGTTGGTTTTCCTTTGACTTTGTTTGAAAAAGAGCTTGAGAATTTTATTAAAGAGTAACTCTAGACATTTTCTACATTCTTTTTTGCGCTCTTATAATTTTTATTAATTACGATGCAACAAATTAAATAAATCACAGGGGCTATAAGTAGAGCGACACTATAACCGTAGGTAGCAAAAGCTGTTGCGTTAAAACCTACAAGGGCAACAAAAAAATAGATTATAACAGCGAATATTCCAAATATTCCAAAAATTATTCCGAGCATAGAAAGTTTTGGTATTATAAAAACTATTATGCCAACTATTGCTGGCGGAATAACAACTAAACATAAAATAAGCCCAAGCGTATATATGCCTCCAACGAGCAGTGCAGAATCTTGGGTGGCGGCCCCTTCAGAAATAATGAAGCTAATGTCAGACATAGCTTTTATGCAATAAATAATTCCTATTGTAGCAACAATAATTAAAAGAATAGAAATGATAA
>JAKSUU010000078.1 GCA_024408695.1 Coriobacteriales bacterium
TTAATTTGCCTATTAAATTAGCTTTAATGTCTTCTGATAATTCCATAATCATAATGCAACCATGAAACATCCATGCCATATTTTTGCCAAGATGACGCATTGTTTGCAATCCTTCTAAATCTCTTTCAACATCATCTGCACAACTGCCATGTACCATTGGCCAATAAGTTGAACTTGCAACTGGCATACAAGAAATTTGAAAATACTTATTGATCTGGTCAATTGTAAGTGTTGTACCTGCACGGCGTGCACTGGATATGCCTGCGCCTACTTTAAATTTCATTTGTGATGACGCGCTACAAAACGTACGATCTAATACAGCAAGCACAGATGCGTTTGCACCAGCATAATAAACTGGGGATCCAACAACAATGCCATCACAATCAAGCGCGGCTTCAATGAGTTTGTTTACAACATCATCATCAAAAACACAGCGATTGTTACCGTGTTTTGCACAGGCATAACAAGCTTGGCATCCACGAATGGGGTCGTTTCCTATCCAATAGAGATTGGTCTGTATACCTTCTTCCTGCAAAGATTTGGCGACTTCTTCTAAAGCTCGATTGGTGCATCCATTTTTATGTGGACTTCCATTTAATAAAAATACTTTCATCTTTCCTCCTAGTTTGTTTTTATGCCTTGAACTGCATATTAGTACAAAATATATCAGGTATTATTTGTACCAATTTGCATATTAATGTGGGTGTGAGGTTTATCGCTGTATTTATGATGCGCACCCATATAAACAAAAAAATCTGCGAGCTCATCGGCAAGGGATTGGTCATGCGTTGCAATAATTAAAGTTTTACCTGCCTCTTTTAAATCACGTAAAACCTGCATGAGTTTATCGCGCGTTTTAATGTCTAGCCCATTAAGTGGCTCGTCAAAGCATAATACATCTGGATTTATACTTAAAGCGCAAGCGATTGCGACTTTCTTTTTTTCTCCTCCACTTAAATGATAAGGCGCGCGCGACTTTAAATGTTCAATTTCAAAAAGCTTGCACATATCTTCCACACGTTTTTTTATATCTTCAACACCTAGCCCCATTTGAGCGGGCCCAAAAGCAATTTCCTCTTCTACACTAGAGCAAAACAAAGATGAATCGCTATCTTGAAAAACATAACCAATTTTACTATGTAGTGCTTTTGCAAAAATCTGATCCTTCATCGATTTTGAATCAACAATTTGGTCATTAAATTTATAAGTTCCTGCACTAGCAAAAATAAGTCCATTAATGGCCTTAAGAAGCGTTGTTTTTCCTGAGCCGTTATAACCCATTAAAACGACACAGTTGCCTCGGCTTATCTGCAAATTAATATTGCGTAAAGCATCAACACCGTATTGCCCATTTTGATCGTCTTGCCCAGACTCAAAATATGAGTAAGAAAAATCCTCGAATTCAATAATAACATCGCCTGCTACACTGTGCGTGTGCTCTATAGATGGATGAATATTTTTATCGTGTAATTCCATAACAACCATTATACAATTTGAAAATAAATAAAAATTGCAATTATAACTAACAAAACGGCAAGCCATATTAAATCAGAAATCTTAAATGTAGAAGCTTCATAAATATTTGTGTAATCATATGAGCCATCAAAACCCCTGCATTGCATGGCCTCGTAAGTTGTTGTTGCACTAATAGAAGTTTTAATTAAAAGAACACCACCAATTGAACCTATTGCCGATTTTTTATCTACATTTTTTCCAATACTTCGAACGTTTAGCGAATTAAGCAAAAGTGCTGCTTGTTTTCCTAAAATAATAATATTCCTAATAGCTAAATCGAGCATAACAATAATTGTTTTAGGGATTTTAAATTTACGCAAACTTTTTGTAATAGAATTTGGAGCAGACGTAAAAACACACAGCGTTGCCAAAGAAGTCGTGATAAATACTTTTGAAGCAACTAAAAGCGCCGAGCTATATTGCCCAAAAATTATAGCCGGCAGCATTACTAAAAAAGTGATTAAACTTATTGGAGCTGTTATTGCAATTGACCTTTTTACGACGTCCATATGTAGAGCACACAAAAAAACAAGTACACATGCAAGCATAAATAACACAAAAATATAATTGCGCGAAACCGATGTAATAACTATCAACACAAGCACCGCTAGCATTTTAAACGCAACGCTAGGTCCGTATAAGTGGGATTTGTAAACGACCTTAAGATTTTTTAAAATCGATGTTATTTTTAAAAGCGATTTTGTAATATAGCGCTTACTATCTGTTTGAGGAGCATAATTTTGCTCCTCTTTTAACCACGAAGGCAAACTAGTAGAGATGCTCATTAGCTATTTGCCCCACTATTTTTAGGAGATTTTTTCATAAATAAAGAGACAAATCTAAATATCAAAATTAAAATACATACCCCTATAACCGCACACAATATATAAGCTATCCATTCTGGCATTATTTCTCCAAAACTATAGTCGGGAATGAATGCGTTCCACTCAAATGCGCCATCCATGCCTGCCGGTGCATAACCAACCATTGCACTTAAGTCATCTAGCGACCATTCGCCCCATGCATCACCTTGTGCAATAAGCCCAAGAGGAGTCGCAATAACTAAGATTGCAAGTATAATAACAACAGGTATGATTGGGCTTTTTTTAAGAGGGGCAATTTGATTGCCCTCGCCTGATGCAGCATTTAAATCTTGTATACCAAAATTTGGGGCCACCTTGCGTACAAAGGCAAGAATGCCTACTGTAAATGCAGCTTCTGCCAAACCCGCAATTGTAAGATGCCCCTCAAGCATCGCTGGCACACTAATTGCAATTGGATAAGGACAATATAAGGCCTGCCCATTTTCACTAAACAAAAGTGGTTGCACGCCAAGCTCAAGCCCGGTAAAAATTGCAGCGACATTAATTGCAACGTAACTTGAAATACCAGCTGCTAAAAGTTCTTTTTTAAGACTCGGTTTATTTCCACAAATCAAACGATAAAGACTAAAGCCAACAATGGGCAAAACAAAGGCAATGTTAAAACAATTGGCTCCTATTGCAAGGATTCCGCCATCGCCAAAAAATATGGACTGTAAAATAAAAGCAACGGATAGCGCAATGCCTCCTGGCCAACCACCAAAAAGTATCGCTACAAGAGTTCCACAAACCGCATGCCCAGTTGTGCCTCCAGGCAATGGGATGTTAAACATCATTGCAATAAAACAAAAAGCGGCTGCCAAGCCGAGCATAGGCATTTTTTCTTTTGTTTTTGTATCTTTTGTTTTTTTAATCGCGTAAACCCAAATAGGAATAATAACGACATCAAAGATACCACAAGTGGCAGGACTCATATAATTTTCGGGGATGTGCATAATAACTCCTTATATTTGCGCACCATTACTTGTGCGCACAACCAACATAAATCCCCTTAATTACACATTAAAATATTACCATAGAAAATAAATTTGCTCGATTTAAGTTGGGTATATCATCTAAATTAGGATCAAACTTTGCCACAAAAAAAGCTCAACTCTATATAGCTATCCGACGATTGCATTAAGCTGATGAGGCAAAAGTTCAATCTCAAAATGCTTGCCGTTTAGCTTTTCACCATCTGCCTGAGTTGCAGGCTCTTGTTCAAAATCAAGTTGCATCTTTTGAAATTTAAAAAACTCAAAACTTTTATTGTTTACATGTCGGCCACTTTTAGCCAAAGTAAAAATAGAAAGAGCACCAGCCAAGTTAATTGGTGGTCTTCTATAGCAAACATCAAAGTAACCGTCATCAATTTGCGCTTTAGGGCAAATCTTAAATCCTCCGCCATAAGTCGGCCCAACTTGTATGGCAAATGTAATTGATTTACCTACAACAGCTTGATTGTCTGCAAATTTAATAGGATGTTTTTCATCATACGAAACAAGGCCCTGAGCTTCAAATTTAAAATCGTGCTCTACCATGTGGTGAAGAATCTGATCAACTCCTGCTTTAAAATATAATGACTTCTTAGTTTTTTCATGCTCTTTGCGAGATTCCATTGTTTCAATTGCAATAGCAGCATCTAAACCAAACGACAAAGTTTCAACAAAAAATTCATTGTTTACCTTACCTACATCGATTTTCTTAGTTTTGAATTGTAAGATTTGAGAAATTGATTTTTTTTGATTTGTAGACATCTTTACGCTGCGGGCAAAATCATTGCCACTTCCAACTGGCATTATGGCAAAATTGGGACGGTCATCAATTTCACGTTTCATTAGGCCATTAGCAACTTCGTGAATAACACCATCTCCTCCAATTGCCAAAACAGTTTTATATTTTGATTTGACTTTATGAGCTAAGTCAACAGCATGCGTTTTACTCTGTGTAAATTGTAGATTTACATTTTCGTGACCAAGAGCAGCGCCAAGTGCATCTTTTGCAAACATTCCAGCTTGCATGCCCTCACCATTACGCGCTGTTGGATTTGCAATTATCAATAAAGGATATGAAATCATAAATCCCCCTATATTTAACACTTATATAATAGCAATAAATAAAAAATAAGAGTTTTTTGAAAATGTGAAAGGAGAATATTGGTGGAGGTAAGGGGACTCGAACCCCTGACATCTAGCTTGCAAAGCTAGCGCTCTCCCAGCTGAGCTATACCCCCACTACGCTGGTCTAAGGTGGTGGGCCACAGAAGAGTTGAACTTCTGACCTCACGATTATCAGTCGTGCGCTCTAACCAACTGAGCTAGTGGCCCGACAATGTCGCGAAAATATATTGTGCCACAAAAATAAAAATTTCTCAAATTTTTTATAAAAAGAAAACAAATTGTTGTAAACTATTAGACACAGTCTAATAGTAGATTCTGTCTAATAGTTGCATCGGTCTAATTCAACTATTAGGCATTTTTCTAAAAACCGCCACGCCAAAGCTACTCCCTGCTTTAGCGTGGCATCAAAAAGGAGGAAAAAATGGACACTTATTACAACCCTGCAGATCTAGCAAAATTCCCTACAATGGGAGAAGTACATGAATTATTATGGAGCCGTTTTTGCTGATGGCGCCCTTACCGCACGCGAAAAGGCACTCATCGCCCTTGCAGTTGCATGCGCGGTTCAATGCCCATATTGCATAGACAGCTATACAAATAGCTGCCTCGAAATGGGTTGCGACGCAGCTCAAATTACAGAGGCAATTCATGTAGCAAACGCTATCCGTGGCGGAGCATCCCTTGTTCACGGCGCTCAAGCTAAAAATATCATTGCAGACCAAGACTTCTAATAGGACGCACAACATGAGTGAAAAAACTGTTGAAGAAACAATGGCGAGCTTTGCGCCATTCGAGAGTGTTATTCCACCAGAATGCGCTTACACAAATGATACACTTGGCACATTGCAGGTAAATGTAGGATACATGTGTAACATTGCCTGCCGTCATTGCCATTTGTCCTGTGGACCTAATCGTACAGAAATAATGACGCGGGATACCATGCAAGCATGCATTGATGCTTATAAGCTTGGTGGCTTTAAAAGCATGGATATCACTGGTGGTGCGCCCGAAATGAACCCAGATTACGAATGGTTTTTAGAACAAGTTAACGCTGCTGGCATAAAGCCCATGTGCCGCACAAATTTATGCATTTTAACAGAAGAAAAATATGCACATTTTGCGGATCTTTATGCAAAATACGATGTAACTTTAGTTGCC
>JAKSUU010000079.1 GCA_024408695.1 Coriobacteriales bacterium
GAACTTGGTCGTGGTCCACTCCATATTTTGTGTAGCGGTTAACTATTGTATAATAGCGTTTTAGAATTTCAAGTTTTGAGGCTTCAATTACGCATTCGTTGTCTGTAATACAGTATCCAGCCATATTTACACCCATGTCGGTAGGCGATCTATACGGCGATCCATTCATGATTTTTTCGAGCATGGCGTGTAAAATAGGGAAAGTTTCAACATCTCTGTTATAGTTGACTGCCGTTTTGCCATAGGCTTCTAAGTGGAACGGGTCTATCATATTAACATCATCAAGGTCGACTGTAGCAGCTTCATATGCCAAGTTTACAGGGTGTTTTAATGGAAGATTCCATATCGGAAAAGTTTCATATTTAGCATATCCCGCACAAACTCCACGTTTATGTTCGTTGTATATCTGTGATAAACAAACAGACATTTTGCCACTACCAGGACCTGGAGCTGTAACAATTACGAGTGGTTTTTTTGTTTGGGCAAAATCATTTTTTCCAAAGCCATCTTCGCTCGCAATATGTGAAATGTCATGTGGGTAGCCATCAATCAGATAATTCAAATATGTATTGATATTTTGTTTTTTTAGTTTTTCGATAAAATGATTTGCAGCACTTTGGTTTTCATAATGCGTAATAACAATACCTGCAACATCAAAATTTCTTTTTTCAAATTGATCCAAAAGACGCAAAGATTCGTTATCGTATGTAATTCCTAAATCTCCGCGGACTTTAGATTTTTCTATGTGACGAGCATTAATAACAATTAAAATTTCACAATCATCTTTTAGATTTTCGAGCATTCGTATTTTTATATCGGGTTCAAATCCTGGTAGCACGCGGGATGCATGATAATCATCAAAAAGTTTGCCACCAAACTCTAAATAAAGTTTGCCACCAAAATGATTAATTCTTTCGCGAATTTTTTGCGATTGAAGTTCAATATATTTTTGTGTGTCAAAACCTTTTTTCATATTTATAGAATACCACTAAATGTCAAAACTTAATCCAAAACCTTGTTGTTATCATATAAAAAATATGAGTGTATCAATAATGAATGTTGGAATTAATATAGCACATGACCATGCCATATATCCAAAAAAGGATGGCATCTTTATGCCATTGTTTTCCGCAATAGATTTAACCATAAAGTTTGGTGCATTACCAATATATGTAATGGCACCCATAAACACTGCACCTGCACTGATGGCAAGCAAAAGCCCTGGGTCAATATTTCCTACAAGGGTAACAACTGCGCTAGCTGCATCACTTGGCAACGAGCAGGCCGTTGTTAAAAATACTAAGAAGGTAGGGGAGTTGTCTAGAAATGCAGAAAGAGCACCTGTTATCCAGAAAAATTTTACTTGGGTGTCTATGCCAAGTTCTGCACCATGTGTTTCAAGTAGCGCAAGAGCTGGAATCATGGTAATAAATATGCCCAAAAAAAGTTTCGCAACTTCTGTCATAGGAGCCCAATTAAAGTTATTTTTCTCGCGAATTTCTTTTTTAGTTGTGACCATAGACAAAATCAATGCAGCAAGAATTATGATAATTTGCACAAAATAGTTATAGCCAATATGTATGTCTTGGTATAAATTTATGCCGATTGGTTTGCCATCTTCTTGAACAAAAAATGGGATTTTTTGTAAAACGCCATTAAGGATTACACCAATAAGAATCATTATTAAAAAGAAAATATTATGAAGGCCTTCGATTTTTAATTTGTCATTTTTGCTAGCTTCAATTTGAAGTTGAAGTGAATCACGTCCTTCTTCTCCTTCTTTTTTAACAAAGTGTCTATCTATTAGGGCAAAAACTAAAAGAAGCAAAACTGTGTTTAATAAAAAGATTGGCCATATGTGTTCTAACGTCCAGGTAAACGGAATTCCTCGAATATAGCCTAAGAAAAGAGGTGGGTCCCCAAGTGGAGTTAAACAGCCACCTATGTTTGCTACTAAAAAGATAAAGAAAACAACAATGTGAACTTTATGCTTTCTCCAAGAATTAGAACGCAAAAGTGGCCTAATTAGTGTCATTGCAGCACCAGTTGTGCCAATTAGACTTGCCAAAACAGTTCCAATGAGTAAAAAGATGACATTCATTTTTGTGGTGCCAGCAATTGTTCCACCAATATGTATGTTTCCAGCGACTGCAAATAATCCAACTAAAAGCACAATAAATGGAACATAGTCCATAATTAAAGTTTCTATTAATTCATATGTTGTGGCTTCTAATCCAAAACCAATTGCAAATGGAACAACAAATAGCACCGACCAAAACAGAGAAAATAATAGTTGATATTTGTCCCAAATTTTTGGTGCAATTTGAGGCATGAGGGCAATACTTAAAAGCATCCCTACAAAAGGTATAATGCTCCATATTGGTAATAACGCACCTATTTCCAAAATATCCCCTTAAAAATAAGAATCAAAATTTTTGACTTTTACTATTATAATTTTATTAGTCTTTTAAATGTAGTTTAATTGTAAAAAAATATGCCACAGGACATTTTTGAAACTAATGAAGTGAATACATCGGTTGCCAAATCTACGGCTTTAATGTCAACTTGTATTTTAATTTCGCGTCTAACTGGCTTTATTCGCACTTGGGCTATGGCATTTGCCTTGGGCAATACTGTTTTGGCTGCATCTTTTTCGCTTGCAAACAATTTACCAAACATGATTTACGAGCTTGTTGCTGGAGGCATTTTATCTACTGCTTTTTTGCCAATTTATATGCAGCAACTAAATAAACGTTCAGATGAAAAAGCAAATCTTTATGCAAATAATTTGTTGAACATTACAGTTTTGGTTCTTGGAATAATCGCTTTGCTTGGTTCAATTTTTGCCCCTCAAATCATGGCTACACAAACAATGTTTTCTAATGCTGATTCCCAAGTTGTATCACAGGCTATAGTATTTTTTAGATTCTTTTCTTTTCAAATAATTTTTTATGGGATAAGTGCAATAATCGGTGGTATTCTAAATGCCAAACGCAAATATTTTTGGCCTGCAATTTGTTCAGTTTTTATGAACATAATTTCTATTGCAACTTTTTTTACATATCCTTTTTTTGATGGTCAAGCTCAGACTCAAACATTAATTTTGGGCATTGGCATAACATTATCCGTTGCTGTAATGGCCTTTGTACAAATACTTGCTTTAATTAAAAGTGGACATAAATTTCAACTTGTTATTGATTTCAAAGGTGAAGGCTTGCGCGATACATTGAAGCTTGCTCTTCCTGCAATATTTTGCACATGCACAAACTTGATAGCTTTAAGTTTTATGAATTCTTGTGCCTTAAACGTTTCGGACAACGGCCCAGCATCTATTCAATATGCCTGGATGTGGTATCAATTTCCATATGGGGTCTTAAGTGTTGCTTTTTCAACCGCAATGTTTACAGAAATGAGTGAAAGTTTTTCTAAAAATAATATTGAAAAATTCAAGGATCAATTTATATATGGTTTTAGGAATACTTTAATATTAATTGTGCCGATGGCAGCATTACTAGTTGTTTGTTCTTTCGATTTGATAGGATTGTATTCAGCAGGCAAATTTACTTTTGATCAAATTCAACCTATTTCTCATTTACTTAGTGGCTGGGGTTTTGTACTACCTCTTTATGCATTATATATGTTCATTTATAGAGCATACTCGTCAATAAAAAGTTTAAAAACGGTAGCTATAGTTAATTTTTGTTTTACGATAATTCAAGTACTAATTTATTTGACTTTAACTGGTGTTATAACTCCTCAGCTTTCCCTTGGCCTTTTAGGTATTCCGTGCGGAGATTTTGTTTTTTATGGCTGTGTTATTATTGTGCTATGTATTATTCTAAAAAATAAGCTCGGTAAATTTAATTATGTAAGTTTGTTTAAACCACTAGTTAAAGTAATAATTGCATCTATTGCCGGTGCTTTGGTATGTTTTTTTGTATCTTATGGCTATAATTTTATATTTGGTCAGGCTTCTGGCACATTGCAGTTTTTTGTAGAGTTATTAGTTATGGGTGTATGCGGATTATTGATTACCTACTTATTGTGTTACGCTCTGAAAGTTGAAGAAATTTGCAATTTTGTTCAACGACTAAAACAAAAATTTATTAACAAGTAAATAAGCTTTGTTGATTCGCATTAGATTAATGATTCCTTATCATATAAAATTTATAGTATTTTTAAAAAAGATTTGTTATTGCTTTAAAATATTAAATTGTGTTTTTTTAAATTTTTTAGGAGATAAACTTGGTTGTTATTCGATTAGCGCGTCACGGCGCACACAAAAGACCTTATTATCGCATTGTAGTTGCAGATAGACGCAACAGCCGCGACGGTCGTATTATTGAACAAGTGGGTATTTACGATCCAACTTGCGATCCTTCAAAAATTGTTTTAGATTTAGAAAAAACTGATGAGTGGCTTGCAAAAGGTGCTCAGCCTTCCCAAAGAGTTCAAAAAATAATCGCTCAGCTTAAAGGTGAAGAACTTCCAGAAAAAATTGCTAAACGTGCTGCTTTAAAAGCAGAACAAAAAAAGCAAAAAGAGGAAGAAGAAAAAAGAAAGGCTAAAGAGCTTGCAGAAGCCAAGGCCAAAGAAGAAGCCGAAGCTGCTGCAGCAGCAGAAGCCGAAGCTGCCGAAGGCAACGATGAAGCTCCTGCTGAAGAAGCTCCTGCTGAAGAAGCAGATGGAGAATAATCCAAACTTAGCAATTACAAGGCTTAAGCCCTTGTATTAATAGTCCCTCCATTTAGAAAGGATATAACATGGGATGCACACAAGATGAATTAGTAGGATTAGTAGAAACAATCGTTAAGCAAATTGTTGACGATGTAGATGCAGTTAAGGTTGAGGGCCAAGCAAAAGAAAATGAACCTTATTTCATCGAAGTTACAGTTAATGATAACGATTACGGTCATGTAATTGGACGCCAAGGCCGCATTATTAAATCAATTAGAACCCTTGCGCGCGCTGCTGCTTCACAAAGTGGCTATCGCGTAGATGTTGAACTTGCTAGTCAGTAATTAATGGCTTCTAATACTAGCGACTTTGAATTTTGCAAAGTTGCTAAGATTTTAAAAACACATCAACTTAAAGGAGATGTATCTTGTTTTGTTTTGCAAGATGCACCTCCTTTTTTATTAACATCTCTTAAATATTATTTGGTTCCTCCAATTGACGAAAAAACCCGCTATTTAACTATTAATGCTATTCAAAATTTCGATGGGTGCCAAGCCGTATTTAAATTTAATGAAATTAGTGATGTACAAACTGCTTCACAAATTTGTGGTCATTTTTTGCTCGCAAAAAAAAGTGATTTTGACGAAAACTATAATTTTGATCTTGATCATACAAATAATTTAAATCAAGACGAATTAATTGACTTTGAGCTAATAGATGAAAGATTTGGTTGCTTAGGTTATGTTTCTGAAATTATTTATACGATGGCAAATGCCGTCCTTGTTTGTATAGATCAAAATAATAAAGAGGTACTCATTCCATTTGTGGATGAATACATAGTTGAAATAGATGATGAAGTTAAAAAAATTTATACAAAATTAATAGATGGGTTAGTTTAGATGCATTTCGACTTTATTTCGGTTGTACCAGATGTTTTTGATAGCTATATGCAGTCTTCTGTTATAGGTAACGCTG
>JAKSUU010000008.1 GCA_024408695.1 Coriobacteriales bacterium
AAAGACGCAAGTCTGGATCTAAATCTTGAACGCTAACAGTGCCAAATAATTTGTCTTCTAAAATTTCTAAGTTTAAATAATTGTAAAAAATACCTTTGAGCAGGGCAACATAACTCAAAGCAACCTGCGGGGGCATAGAATCTGCAACTCTAATTTCAATGTATTTCTTAAGCCGAACATCGGGCCAAAACATAGAAAGCAAATGCTCAATGTCTGTTTTATTCATATCAACATTTGCATATGCCAAAGAAGCGCTCATATAGGCCTTTTCAATTTTGCCATTAATTGTTGTGATAATTGGTGGCGTATCAAAAAGCCAATCAACGTATTTTTCAAAACTAAAGTCATCATCAAACAAATGAGGAATTGTTCCACATCGTGCATTGTCAACCTGTCGCCAAACATTTAAACGACGCAAAATTTGATCATTTGCATGAGCTTCAAAAACTGGCGAATTACTTGCAATATAAGAAAAAATAGGTCCAAGAAGGGTCGCGATTCGCAATTTTCTAACTGCGTCAACTTCGTTAGCAAAGTCAATGCTAATTTGTGTAGAAGCTGTACCACGCATCATATATTGGGGGTGCATGCCCGGAAGCGCGTCCATATATTCGTCCATATATTTATAGCGTTTTTTTGGAATAAGATGCAAATCGCTGACCTTGTCGTGTGGATTGTATCCGAAATTTTGAACAGTATAGTCGTAGGGCTCCACAATTTGTTCAAGACGAAACCTAAAGCGATTATACTCATCCTCTAACTCTTTAATGCTAAGACACGGAGAAATACTAATTTCAATTTGTGCGGCTGGCTCAATTGTAATACTTGCACCAGGGCGCGAACACGCGAGTGGGTGCCCTTCTTCGTCGCGAACAACTTCTGGATAATACTTAGACAACTGCTCTAAAATGTCGCTAATTCCAAGACGTCCGTTTTTTTCAATGTAAGGAACGGTGCATCCATCCTCATCCATGACAAAGTGCTCAAGTTCAACTCCAATTAGGCCAAGGTCGCCACCTTTAGACCCAGCCAGCAGATAATCTAAAACTTTTTGTTTATTTGATTGTGTGTAATCCATAGTTATATTTTACATTAAATTGAAGCATGAACAGTGGGAACGAAGGCAAGGGCTCATTTTCTAAACATAAAAAAGCATATCAACATAGGAAGGAACTGGCCAATAATCTTTAGGAACAAGGTTTTCAACAGCATCAATCTCTGCCCTAAGTTCACTCATATACTTATTGACCAAATCATCATCAAAAGAAGTGCCGCACTTTATAGCTTTTCTTACACTTTTAGCCGACTTCTCTAGACGTTCCATCGACGCATAAATTTCTTGAATATGACTTTGCAATCTTACAAGCACTTTTATTTCAACATCACTACAAATTTTAGGTGATTTACTTGTAGCTTTACTCGCAATTTCCATTTTGCTATTAATCAATTCGCATAAAAGTTTTTCATATTTTAAAATGGCAGGCATATAAAGCTCTCGAATCATGTTAAGCATGGTTTTAATTTCAACATTAATTTTTTTTGCATAAAAATCTTTGACAACGCTAAATCGTGCCTTAGCTTCATCATAAGTCACAATGCTTAAACTTGTAAGCAAATCTATATTCTTTTTCTTGTCGGCAGCCTCTATCGCCTGGCCAGTAAATTGAGAAGATGCACATGCACCCTTGCATCTTACACAAGACTGCTCTTCCTTATAACAATCATCATTAAATATTATTCCTTTATGCTTTTTAAATGTTTCTTTGCAAATGTCAAATGCGGCAATCTTTGCATCCTTAACAGATAATCCTTCTAGTTGATCTGCAAAATCTCTAAAACTCTTTGCAACAGCTGTATTCAAAACTGTATTTGGTGTAGATAAATTGCAGGTTGCACCAGGCATTCTAAACTCAAAACGATTTCCAACAAAAGCAAAGGGCGATGTTCTGTTGCGATCTTCACCATCTAATTTAAGATTTGGCAAAACATCCACACCTAAATCTAGTATTTTATCCTTCGTAACATTAGTATGTTTACCTTTAATAATTGCATCAATTAATGCAGTTAATTGCTCTCCTAAAAAGATTGAAAGCTGAGTTGGAGGGGCCTCGTCTGCACCCAGGCGCATGTCGGTGTGGTGAGAAGCTACACTAAATCTTAGTAAATCTTTATAGTCATCCACTGCCTTAATAACTGCGGCTAAACTTAGCAAAAATACAAGATTATTTGCTGGATCCTTACCTGGATCAAGCATATTTTTATCTCCTGCAAAAATCGACCAATTATTGTGTTTTCCTGAACCATTAACTCCAGAAAAAGGCTTATCGTTAATTAAACAGAAAAAGCCATGGTGCGGAGCAACCTTGCGCAAAATCTCCATTGTAAGCAAATTGTTGTCAACCGCTTTTGTTGTTCCACAAAATATAGGAGCAATTTCATGTTGCGCTGGAGCAACCTCGTTGTGTTTCGTTTTAACTTCTACACCAAGCTTCCAAAGCTCAATGTCTACTTCCTTCATAAATTCATTGACATTTTCACGAACTGCGCCATAATAATGTTCATCGAGTTCTTGACCTTTTTCGGGCGCACAACCAAACAGGGTTCGACCGCATAAAATTAAATCGCGTCTTTGTGAATAAAGTTCGAGTGGAATCAAAAAATACTCTTGTTCCGCACCAACCTTGGTATCAATTTGCTCAACATCTCGAATGCCTATACAATGCAATACACGCAGGCCTTGTTCGCTTAAAGCTTTCATGCTACGAATAAGTGGAGTTTTTTTATCTAGGGCACTACCATCAAAAGAAATAAATACACTTGGAATGCATAAAACTTCGTCTTTAATAAATGCATAAGAAGTTGGATCCCATGCCGTATAACCACGAGCATGTGAGCTACGACGTAATCCGCCCGACGGAAAAGATGATGCATCGGGTTCGCCTTGTAATAAATTTTCTGCTGTAAATTTTGTTATTGCACAACCATTATTTAATGGCGAAATAAAAGAATCGTGTTTTTCAGATGTTGTACCTGTTAATGGTTGAAACCAGTGCGTATAGTGTGTACAACCATTTTCTATTGCCCAGTCTTTCATAGCACTTGCAATTTCATCTGCATATTTACGATTTAATGCTTTGCCTTGAGTCATTGTTTTATTCAAACTCATATAAGCATCTTTAGAAAGACGCTTTTTCATCACTTGGTCGTTGAAAACCAAACTCCCAAAAATTTCATCGATTGTCTTGTTCATTTTTTTCTCTTCCTTTCAAAAATTTGAACAAATTTAATCTACCTAACTAAATCTACTAATAGCGCGATAATAAATATTTTATTAATAATCATGTCATATTAAAGTATATCAACAATCAATCCTGCAATCAAAACAAACTATCTATAATAAAAAACAAATTTATTCCTTTCCGTTCCACTCTTTTTCTTTTATTTGTTGCTGTGAAACCATAAATTTTGAATCGCTTTCAATAAATACTCTTGTAGTCTCAGGAAATTCCTCTTTAATTCTGCGCTCAATATCATAAATTGCAATTAGACCTTCTTGTGTATCGGCGTCTTTGTTAAATAATACATCAATTGCTAAAAGCAGGGCGTTTGGTCCAAAATACATACTTAATATTTGACCACAATCTTCAACATATTTGGTGTTTAAAACAATTTCTCTAACTTTATCTACCTCATGAGCTAATAAACCTTCACCCACTAATAAATTTTTTGTTTCTGCCAACAACGCAAATGCAACAGTACACAAAAGCACTCCAATACAAATAGAACCTATTGCATCAAAAACATGATTATTCGTAGCCTGGCATAAAATTGTTGAAATTAATGTAATTAATAAACCAAGCTCTGCTGCACAATCTTCAAATATTACCGTAAAAACAGAAGGGTCTTTTGCGTTGTGAATAAATTTTAAAGGGTGTATGTGGCCTCGCTGTTTATTAAATTGTTTAAGGCCAATTGCCAAAGATGTGCCCTCTACAATCATCGCTAAAATAATTACGATATAGTTTATAAGAAAACTATCTTGATCAACTGCTGTTTCATGCGTAATTGCATTTATACCTTGAAATAAAGAAACACATCCCCCTAATAAAAATATAAGTAAACTCACACAAAGGCTGTAAAAGTATAATTCTTTACCATAACCAAAAGGATGCAAAAAATCGGGTTTACGCTGGGACTTTTTAAGCCCAATAATTACTAAAATTCCATTACCACAATCAACCAAGGAATGAATGCCTTCAGAAAACATGGCAACCGAACCAGAAATTGCAGATGCAATAAACTTAATAATTGCAACTACAACATTTCCTCCAATAGCAGCAAGTGCAGTAATTACACCTTCTCCGCTTTTATTTTTTTTCTCTTTAGAATTAACTTTTGACAAAATTACTCCATATATAGCATATAGGTATTATATTATTTGAAATAATGTAAAATAAATTAATTCTTTTTTAGGAAGAAAAATGACATTAGGAATTACGGAGTTTTTTGCTCTGGTAGCAACTCACCCTGTGCTACTTGTAATCCTATTTTTAATCATCGTTATTACAATTATTGCAGGAGCCACCGATGCTCCAAATGCTATTGCATCGGCTGTTGCAACACGTGCCTTGCCAATAAACCTTGCCATAGGACTCGGCGCTCTATTCAATTTTATAGGTCTTTTTGTAATGATCCACATTGCCCCAGCTGTTGCCGATACAATGTTTACCATGGTTGATTTTTCAGGCGATAGCCACATGGCATTACTTGCTCTTTTAGCGGCAATGATTGCAGCCATTGCCTGGGGTGCATTTTGCTGGATTTGTGGAATACCAGGCTCTAAATCTCATATGCTAATTGCAGGCATTACAGGTGCAGCCCTTGCTTTAAATGGATTGGATGGCATTGTCATTGGTCCTTGGATGAAAGTTATCTACGGCATGATTTTTTCACTTGTTGCTGGATTTATTATTGCTTTTGTTCTTGATAAAATTTTAGTTTCAACTCTTAAATATGTTGATCGGCGCAAAACCCATGGACCGTTCAAATATATTCAAATTGTTTGCTCCATCCTTTTAAGCTTTTTGCACGGCAGTCAAGACGGTCAAAAGTTTATGGCGATCGCACTTTTAGCAATTTCTCTTGCCCTTGGAAGTGAAGGCACAACAAGCAATGATTTTCCATTATGGCTTCTCATCTTAATATCTCTTGCAATCGGGATTGGAACCACGTTAGGTGCAAAAAAAATTATTAAATCTGTAGCTTTAAGCATGGTTAAAATCGAACCTCGACAAGGAGTTGCAACAAACATTTCGACAGTGTTTTTATTGTTGTTTACTTCCCTTGCTGGCATGCCTGTTTCTACGTCCCACTGCGCTACATCATCGCTTATGGGCGTGGGAGCATCTAAAAATCCTAAACATGTAGATTGGAAAATCGCAAAAAACATAGTTTTTGCATGGGTATTAACCTTTCCATGTTGTGGGATTTTAGGCTTTGGTCTTGCGAATCTTTTTATGATGTTTTTTTAATTTTATTTTTATAGTCCCATAAAAATTTTGTTAATTTTTTTTAATTTTTCTTTCAAAAAATTAGTAAGAGTGTTATATTACTAAAACACAAAAACACAATATTTAGAATACTAGACATATTTAAACCACAATATATTGTGTTTTTGTAAATTGTATTGTATTGTTTTATTTGATTGTTTTTGATAGCAAAAATAAAGAATTAACACAGTTTAAACGCAGTAGAAAGGACCAAAATGTCAGTAAAAGAAATTGTCAAAAGAGACGGCAGAAAAGTCGAATTTGACGCACAAAAAATTGTTAATGCAATAGACAAAGCATTCATCGCTTCAGGTGCAATGCAAGATGAGAGCGTTTCTAAACAAATTGCAGATCAAGTTGTAGAAAAGATCGAAAACGGCGCAATCGAAGGTATACCTACAGTCGAAAGCATACAAGATTTAGTAGAAGACACTCTTATCGAAAACGGTTTTAAACAAACCTCAAAAGCTTACATCATATATAGAAACGAGCGCAACCGCGAACGCGATAAAAACACTCGCCTAATGCAAACATTAAACGAAATTACATTTTCTAAAGCCCACGATAGCGATGTCATGCGCGAAAACGCCAACATTGATGCCGATACTGCAATGGGCACAATGCTAAAATATGGCTCGGAAAGCGCAAAGGCTTTCTATGAAATGTATGTCTTAAATCCAAAACATGCACAGGCCCACAAAGAGGGGGACATCCACATTCACGACCTTGATTTTTACACACTAACTACTACATGTTGCCAAATCGATATCATTAAATTGTTCAAAGGTGGCTTTTCTACAGGTCATGGCGTTTTGCGTGAACCAAATGATATTTCAAGTTATGCTGCACTTTGTTGCATAGCTATTCAATCAAACCAAAACGATCAACATGGCGGTCAGTCCATCGATAACTTTGATTATGGCATGGCAAAAGGTGTAGAAAAAACATTCCGTCACAATTATGCTAACAGCCTTTGCACTGCATTTGAACTCGTTTGTGAAATTTTTGACGAAGATGAAATTCGTGCATGCGTTGCTCGTGCAGAAGAAGCTTGTGGCTTTTTTGCAAAAATCTCAACAGATCCATCTTATTTTGCTGCCGAGGCTCAGGAATTCAAAGATGCATTTTATTTAGCGGATGATGTTATCGAAAAAATACAAACTTATGCACATAAGGCTGCACTAAAAGCAACCGAACGCACAACTTTCCAAGCAATGGAAGCCTTTATTCATAATTTAAACACTATGCATTCACGTGCTGGCGCTCAAACACCTTTCTCATCAATCAACTATGGCATGGACACATCACCAGAAGGTCGCATGGTTATGAAGAACTTGCTTCTTGCAACAGAAGATGGTCTTGGCGGTGGCGAAACTCCAATCTTCCCTATTCAAATTTTCCGCGTAAAAGAAGGAGTAAACGCAAATCCTAGCGATCCAAATCATGATCTCTTTAAGCTTGCATGCCGTTGCAGTGCAAAAAGACTGTTCCCTAACTTTAGTTTCTTAGATGCGCCTTACAACGCAGACTTTTATAAAGGCACACCAGAAACCGAAATTTCTTACATGGGTTGCCGAACAAGAGTTGCAACTAATGTTCATGATCCAAGCAAAGCCATCAGCAACGGACGCGGAAACTTAAGCTTTACAAGCATTAACCTTCCTCGTTTAGGCATAAAAGCAAAGCACGACCTTGACCTTTTCTTCGAAATGCTCGAAAGCAAGATGGAACTTGTTTGCGACCAACTCTTAGAACGTCTTGAGGTTCAATCTCACAAAAAAGTTTACAATTCCCCATTTTTAATGGGTCAAGGTGTCTGGATGGACAGCGAAAACCTTAATTGGGATGACGAACAGCGCGAAGTTTTAAAACACGGAACCCTTACATGTGGCTTTATTGGTTTGGCAGAATGCCTTGTTGCCTTAATTGGCCAACATCATGCAGAAAGCGAAAAAGCACAAAATCTTGGTCTAGAAATCGTTGGCTTTATGCGCAATTTTATTGACAAAAAAGCACAAGAATACAAACTCAACTTTAGCTTAATTGCTACTCCAGCCGAAGGTCTTTCTGGTCGTTTTGTTTCTATAGACAAAGAAAAATATGGTGTTATTCCTGGAGTAACAGATCGTGAATACTACACAAATAGTTTTCATGTACCTGTATATTTTCCAATTTCTGCATTTGAAAAAATCAACATCGAGGCCCCTTATCATGCACTTACAAACGGTGGTCACATTAGCTATGTAGAACTAGACGGCGATCCAACAAAAAATCTTGATGCTTTCGAAGCAATAATTATGCACATGAAAGAAAAAGGCATTGGCTATGGTAGTGTAAACCATCCCGTAGACCGAGATCCAGTTTGTGGTTTTAATGGCATAATTGGCGACCGTTGTCCAAAGTGCGGACGTGAAGAAGGCGACCAGCCTTTTGAACGAATCCGTCGCATTACTGGATATTTGGTAGGAACACTTGATCGTTTTAACAACGGTAAACGTGCAGAAGAACGCGATCGTGTAAAACACAATGTTGAAATCCCAAAAGAAACTGTCTGCGTAGATGTTGAATGCAAAACTCAAAATCAAAGCTCAAAATCTATAGACACAAACTTTAATACCTCAACAAAATCCACCACATCAACTAATCCTATTGTTGACGACAAAGAAGAAGAATAAAGTTTAAAATTTAAAAGACCCAGGCTTATAATAAACTTGGGTCTTTTTTTATAGTTATTATAGGGTTTTTATGTCTATACTAATTTCTGGAATCGAATCGGAATCCATTGTTGATGGGCCTGGCTTTCGCCTTGCAATTTATACACAAGGTTGTCCTCATCACTGTCCTAATTGTCATAATCCGCAAACGCATCCTTTTGAAGGTGGCACACCTATGCAGGCACAAGAAATTATTGATCTTGCAAAACAGTCTCCTTTGCATAAAGGAATCACTTTAAGTGGGGGCGAACCTTTTTGCCAAGCAAAGGAACTTATTGAACTTGCCAAACTAGCAAAAGCAGAAAACTATAATATATGGATATACTCTGGTTACTTATTTGAGGATTTACTTAATGTAAATAATGCACCTAGCGATAACAAAAAACTTCAAATGCTCGACACACAGGCAACTTATGAGCTATTAAGCCTTTGCGATGTTTTAGTTGATGGTCCATTTTTGGAAGAACAAAAATCCTACGACTTAGACTTCAAAGGATCTTCAAACCAACGTCTTATAGATTTACCCAAATCACTACAAGCCAATCAATGCATATTGCTTGAAACATAAGAAAGGTGCAACAATGACAGATTTTCGTTTTGCAAATGTTGTATATGAAAAATCCCAGCTTTGTCCAGATTCAAACTCTATTTACTTAAAGACAATAAATAATTTTGAATACTCTAAAAAAACTCATGTTTTTAAATTGTATGGTAAGGGTGTATTTGATTTTACAACTTTTTTTAATGCTCTTAGCATCTTAAAGCTAAAAAAATACACAAACGCAAAGACTTTTTACCTCAATTTTTCTGCTAAAGGCTCTGCCTTTCAAGTTTATCAAACTATAGCCGATAACATGTCAACAAATTCACAAATAATTGAAAGACCAAAGCTAAATATAGAAAAATCTGCAAAATACAAATCATATAGGGTCAAACTAGACACAAATGTGCCAAACCTAGTATTTGCAGCCTTTTTATTAAAAACAAAAGGCAATGTAAATTTAAAAGATGTATTTTATAGCTTAGATATTGAAAAGACCCAAATTAAGAATGTAAACCTAATGCTATCTACAACCACTTTTAAAAAAGAAGAATATATAACTAAAAACATTTCTAAAGTCAAACGTGAAATTTTAGATAGCAATTTAGATATTGCTAAGCACTTTTATTTGTGTGTTGTTGATAATGCTAAAACTTTAAATGTAAAAAGACTTGAGGCTAAAAATATTAAAATTCTTCCAAACAAAAACACCGGGGGGTCAGGCGGTTTTGCGCGTGGTATGATTCACGCTCTAGAAAACAAGTTTGGCGCAACTCACATACTTCTTATGGATGACGATGTAATTATTTGCACAGAAAGTATAATAAGAACTTATAACCTTCTTAAAATCCTAAAAAGCGAACTAAACGATGCCTTTATTAGTGGCGCTATGCTAAACCAAGATTATGTTTATGAATTTTGGGAAGATGCTGGCACAATGGATGATCAGGGACTAATTGATCCAGTCAAACCCAGTGTAAATGTTTCAAAATTGCAAGACTGTGTTCTTTTAGAAACCTCCGATATAGATAAACTACCTGGTAAAAAGTATTCGGCTTGGTGGTATTGTTGTATTCCGATGAAAACCGTTAAAAAATATGGACTTCCTTTGCCACTGTTCATAAGATTTGACGATGTAGAATATGGAATAAGGTGTAAACCTTCAACAATTATAACCATGACTGGCATTTGTGTTTGGCATAGCGACTTTAAAACTCGCTTTATTGCAACTGTTGAGCGCTATCAAAATGTACGAAATACATATATAATGCTAGCATGCAATGGACTTTTAGCAACCAGTAAACGTTTGCCCACAGATTGCATAAATGGCAATGTTCATACAGAACTTATGAAATTTAACTACACAAGTGCTCGTCTTGCTTTAGAGGGATTTGAAGACTTTTTAGCAGGTCCTAGGTTATTTAGCCAAAAGGGATATAGCACAAATACATATCTCGAAAAAATAAAATCAGAAGAAAAGTTAAAACCTATTTCTGAAATTGAAAAAGAACTTGGTCACAGCCTACCACCTTTGCAAGACATTAAAAATAAACAAAAGCTAAGAGCTCATAAAAAAGTTCTTGACCTTGTAACTTACAATTGGCAACTTTTGCCTCTAATTGACTACAAAAAAAATACCGCATATGTTTTAAGTGCTGGTTGGTATTATCAACAAGCAAATTTACATAAAGCAGGCAAGGTTGTTGCCGTTGATATAGATAACAAATTAGCAATTATTCGAAATAAAGACAAAGCACAATTTAGAGAAATTGTTAAGCGCTTAGCAAAAGATTTAAAATATTTTCAGCAAAACAAAAAACAATTGCAGCAAGATTATATGAATGCACAAAAAGAACTTACATCGGTCAAATTTTGGAAAGACTATTTAGGTATTAAATAAAATGAATCTTTTGTGTCTGTTGGACTTCCACCTACAAGTTCATCAGAGATGGGATCGTTAACCTCAGGATCGTCATCGTTATGTGGACTTGGTATTTCTTTAGAAACAAAAAAAGCAGCATACTTGACAATATCTTGATTAATTTTTCCGCTGAACATTTCGTATTGAAATTCCTGCAAAAGTCCAGAAATTAAGTTTACTAAAGCTGTCCAATTTTTAAGCTCGGCCTCATCTAAAGATGTCAAAAAATCAACCCTTATTTTATCGTTGATGCCTAACAAATCATATATACTTGGATTTGTACTTGCATCATTAAGATTGTCTTGACTTTTAAAAGAGGCAAAATTGTTTGATTCGAAATTTAGGTTTTGATTAAACAAGTTTTTAAGTGCATTAAAACAATCTGTTTGTACGGTAGCCGCTGGACAATCTGTGACATCAAGAGGCTCAACACTACCCGAAACGTTAAAGTCAGAATAAAATTTCGCAGTTGTTGTTACATAGTCTTTGTGTTTTTGAGATAAATTTTCAAGACCTGCACAAAACGCTTCACCGTTTTCTGCAAAAAAATTTTTAATAGGATCAGTAAGTGCTTCGATTAGAGGGTCTAGCTCGTCTGCAGTTGATAAAGTTTTTCTACCTGCATCGCATATGTAAGAAGAAGCATCGTCGCCATTGCCATTAAACTCGGTTTTAAATAAACAATTTTCTATCCAGTCCCCCACACCCGAATAATATGTATAACCCGATGAATGCGCATTTTTAATTGGTTCAACACTTGGGTCCATGCTTGGGTTATAATAAAATCCATCGTCCTCCCAAGATTTGTTCAAATAGATAAGTTCCAAAAAATCAGATAAATATTTAATGGTGAATTTAACATTAAGAGTTTTAAAATAATCGCAAGCTTCTCGCACTCCACCACTTAATCCACAACTTGTTGCAGACCAATTTAGAATATTGTTCAAAAAATTTTCTGGATTAACTGCTGTGCGTTCTGGTGCTGCCCCGTGTGGAGTCATAGCATTAATTAAAACATCGCGCAGGTCACCGCCAGCGCGCAATTCGTCAACCTTAGAATACAAATCATAAGGTTTATGATTATTTGTTGTTTCACCATTTTGACGAAGATAATTTCCAAACGATAAAATTGTTCCGAAGCCTTCATCCCCCAAACATCTTATAGTATGACCCGGACACCAAGAATCTTCAATTAAATGACACATCATTCCAATTGCACGCACTTTTATTTGACGGGTGCTCATTGCAACATCGGCTGTATCAGTTGTAAAACTTCCTGTCGAATCAACCGCTTTGCTTACATCTAAACTTGTATCTAGCTGCGAATCTGCATCTATATATTGCAATAAAGTGGTGCTTGGGCTTGTATTTTCTACCACATATTGATAAGCTTCTTTTAAAAACTGCATAATGAATTTTTTCGTAGTGCCTTGCGAAACGTTTTCAGAATCCGCCTTGCCCAAAGCATTCACACCGCACATACCATGCAAAAAAGATGCCCGTTCATTGTTTGAAAATTGCATTAAAACACGATAGCTTGGATATTCTACATGAGTTTGCGCCATGTGTTCAGCAATGTCACTGATATCTTGATAATACGGGGCTTTAGTGGGATTAGCAGGCGTCCAAGTTGCAATTTCATCTTTTGCTAAATAACTTAGTCCAAAATCGACTAAACCATTAACCGGAGCATCATTCCAATAAGAACCAATGCGTAATAACTTAAGATTTTCTCGAAAATAATCTGTAGGGGAATGCCCACTACCTGGATAAAATTCATAGGCTGGATTCAAAATTGAAGCAGGACCATCGCCTAATGTCATATTAGTTTTATGTCTTTGCAAAACAATAGAATAAGCAAATTGCGTCATGTCTTCGTGCAGACAATCGTTAAACCCAAGCTTCCTCAAAAATTCTATATCGCTGTCTGCAAATTGAAATGAGATCCAGGCATTTGCATCTTTGGGGAAACCAGCAAACGCAAGACCGCCACCAGCAATACCCAATAATGATAAAAAACTTCTTCTGCTTAAATTTTTCACTTTTACCTACTATATGACTTAACATTAATATGTTAAATTATATTTTTTATTTTTTATAAAGAATAGAGTAATATATATACATTATATTTTCTTTTAGACCATGAATAAAAACAACAACTTAAGCATTGTTATTCAAGGTGGCGGTCAATCAAAACGCATGGGAACATCTAAGACCTGTGTGGATTTTTTGGGTAAACCCCTTATTTGGAGAAGTATAGACCGGCTCCTTGACATTGCAAGCGAATTTATTATCACAACAAATGAAACAGAAAAACTTGGATTTTTAAGCGAGTTAGTTGAATCTGGAAAAGTCAAATTAGTCAAAGATATAAACGAAACTCGTGGTGCTTTACCAGGAATTTGCACCGCATTTACTGCAGCTTCCTGCGACTATGTTGCACTCATTGCTTGTGATATGGTTTTTCCATCACCAAATTTAATACGTGCTGAACTAGAAGCTCTAAAAAATAACGATGTAGACATGGCTATTCCTATTACTACAAATGGCTATGAGCCTTTTCATGGAGTATACAAACGCGACACTTGCCTAAAAGCAGCAAACGATGCATTCAAGGCTGGTCAAAGTCGTGCAAACAGTTGGTTCGAAAACGTTAAAGTTTTTGAATTTGATGCAGAAATGGTTAATAAGGCAGAACCGCGTGGTGGTTGTTTTATCAATGTCAATACTCCAGCAGAGTTAAAAGATGCAGAAGAAAAGGCAAAATCTGGTTACTTTAATCAGCATTAAATTCTGTCGTCTAAAATTTCGGAGAGTTAAATGTTTTTAGATGCACTTTTAGATGCACTTTTTGACAGCGCAAAGCTTTTTCCTTTTCTATACTTAACTTATTTATTTATGGAATGGATTGAGCATGCAGCAGGCGACAAATTTGTAGATAAACTCAAGGGCGCAAACAAGGTTGGTCCTTTAATTGGGTCTGTGTTAGGTCTTATTCCACAGTGTGGGTTCAGTGGTGCAAGCGCAACCTTATACGCTCCACGAGTAATCTCTGTTGGCACATTAATTGCTGTTTTTCTTGCAACCAGCGACGAGATGCTTCCACTAATGTTAAGCG
>JAKSUU010000080.1 GCA_024408695.1 Coriobacteriales bacterium
GGGTCATCGCCAAACATACTTGCAGCAGGTTCCCAAATTTCTTCATATAGACGTTTTTGTTCGTCCATACTTTGCGAAACAAGAAGATAATTACGAACAAGATCTGCAGTTACAAGAGGCACACCTTTAGAATTAAAACTTTCAAAAATTGCTTGACCATTATCGCTATCCCCAAGTTCAACAGCAACAATTACAAGATTGCGAAGTCCACGCCAAAGAGTCTCAGGATCAAAATCTTCTTTTTGCATTTTGTTGTAAAAATTTGTAAAATTCTCCCCTGCATTAGTTTGTTCAAATTGCACAAGTCGTTCGGTGCGCATTTTGACAACTGAATCAAAAGCTTTATAATCATAAGTTGATGGGATAAGTTTCAAAGAATCTTCATTAAAAAACAAATAGTTTGAGCTAATGAATTCACTGTCAACAGATAAATTTTCACATTTACCATCTTGCAAAAATGCAGAATAAGCACTTAGTAAAATCATTACAGTCGTAAGGCGCTGTTGCCCATCTACAATAGACAAATCCTCACCTTCGCATTTATAAAGAAGCGCACCTGTAAAATGGGCTTTATTTGCATGACCTGCACGAACAATATCACGCCAAAATTCATTGCAGCGCGCCTCATCCCAACTATATTTTCGCTGATACGGCGGAATTACAAAATGACCTTTACATTCTGCAACAAAGTCTAATAAATATTCTTGTTTTGCTTGCACTTACGCTTTCCAAAGTCCGTGAATGTTGCAGTAAGCATAAACAGTTAGAATTTCATCGCCATCTAAAAGAGCAAATGGAGCGTTTGGAGCATCGCCAGCGTGCAACACTTTGCTTTGATTTCCATGTTTTGTTTCAAGAGCAATCCATTGAATATGATGCTCTTCTGTCATCGGGTGCTCAACACTGCCAATGGTGACATTAACAATATTGCCAACAACCTCATAAACAGGAACATGTTTTTCTCTTGAGGCATCAACAGTATTAGCAATGATTTCTTCCATGGATTGACCGCAACAAATAGTTGGAACACCAGTTTCTTTGACCATTGCAATGATTTTTCCACACACTGAGCATTTATAAAATTTCATATGAATCCACCTTCCGTATTTATTAGCAATTTAATTATATCAAAACGATTCATTTATCTATACAAATGAATAAGTTCATAATCTTCTATCGTGGCATCTTTACCAAAGATTTGTTGCATGGTATATTTATAAAGTTCTTGTTGACCTTTATATTTTGCATAAAGCCTTTCTTCAAACTCATCTATAGTTTCTTGGTCTGGTTTAAAAGTATCAGACTTATAGTCGTAAACTTTAATGTTGCCATTATTTTTTTTCACAACCAAATCCGCCGCTCCATTTACCCAAATAGAATCTGCTGTTAATTGTTTATTTTTAGGTAGATAAGGATTAAATTTTGCCTTAAACTGTTCAATTTCATCATTTGGAACATAATAAGAAAAAGAAAGCTCAGGAAAAATTTCTTTTGCATCCTCCATAATTGGAACAATTATCTTAGGAAAATATTCAATCAATTTTTCGCTAAGATAAGTAAAAAAATCAGCTGGATTATCATTGCTGTGTAAATCATCAAAAAATTCAAGAACAGCCCTATTGACAGTTCGTTTTATTTCTTGCTCTAAAGCTTCTTGTTCAAGACCTTTCAATTCTTCATAATTATTGAATAAGATTTCGAAACTTCTATGTAATACATTACCAAAAACATCGCCTTTAGGACGGCTGTTGGCTTCTGGATCAGAATCAATCGTATAAATAGAAATCGAACCTGCATGTTCTCTAGAATAATCTTTACCTATATCTCTTTCAAGCTCATCATTAGCACATATTTCTTCATTAAAAGGCAATTCAATTTTTTCCTCGATACTGCATTTGTCTTTTTCCTTTTTTTTTGCTTTGTTATTAGCTATCGACTTCTCAAAACTACTAGGATTAGCTTTATCTAAAGAAGATACAGCAAATTTATCTTTATCATAAGTTTTGTACACATTAGATAAATCACTAAGACTCACAGTGCCTAAAGCTTGTTCTTTAGAAACTTCCTCAATATTTTCGCCAACTGGAGCCTTGGCGTTTTCAATCCAATCGAATATCTCTTGACATTCATCAAGGTCTTCCTTGACATCTTCAAACCAAATATTTTGTTTATTAGAGCAAACAGGCATTATAATCAAGGCATTTGCAGCACGCGTTGCTGCAACATACTCTAAGCGCACAAATTCTTCACTCTCACCGTCTGATGCAAATTGTTTCATGGAAATATCAGACGTAAAGCTAGGAAAAACTTTGGCGGATTGGTTTTCGTTAAGTTTATAAGATGCTGCAGGGTAAAATTTACCATTACTTTTAAAAGCATCAAATCTTACTTTGTCTTCAGAGCAACGATCTGCAATAATAACTATATTTCCTGTCAAACCTTTAGATTGATGCACATTCATAAGCCTAATTGCATCGTTAGCGCGCTCTAAAGGATTTTGACGATTTATTTCTGTTTCTAAAAATTTATTCATTTCTGAAACAAAATCTTTTAAATCACCAGCAAATTTTTCAAGGCAAGTTTCAATCATTTGATGTAAATGAATTCGATAAGTAGTTATTTCTTTTATTTCATATTTACCATTTGCTGCATCGTAAAATGTATCGAGCTTTAAAGGAAGATATAAATCTTCTTGGTTCAATAAATAATACACAATGGCAGCAACATCTAGATGCTCATCTGAAATAGTTTTATCGATTTCTGAAAGTTTTGCAAGAGATGCATTTATAGCGGATTCATCTCCATCGCTAGCATCAATTCGATTTACGATTTGAGCTGCAACAAGTTTTGCATTATCGCACTTTCTGTTTGCAAAATAATTTACAAGACGAATAAAATTTTTAGCAACTACATCATTGCCAATAGTAACTTTCCCCATAAGATTTACAGGAATGTCTGCATCCATAAATGCCTTAAGATACGTATCTAAATTATATTTTCCTTTTGTAATAACCATAAAATCTGAAAAATTAATTTTCCTATAACTATATGATTGAGTTTTATAATCAAATTTTTCGATAAGATATTTGTCGTTATTGACTAACTTTAAAATTATTTCTGCAACATTAGAAGCATCTTTATTGTTATTATAATCGGGTGAATCGCTACATCTAAATACGCCATTTAAACAGGCAGGATTATTTAATTTCCAATCTGTGGTCATTGATTCATAATTTGGCATAACTTTAGAAAAAGTTTTATTAACCCAATCAATGATTGTCGAAGTAGAACGAAAATTTTGCTCTAAAACAACAGCTTCACCAATCTTTGAATTTAGCTCGTTAAACTGATTGTTAATTTGATCGTAAACTGCAATTTCGGCTCCTGTAAACCGATAAATACTTTGTTTAGGGTCCCCTACAACTATTAAATTGTTTTCTTTGAGTTTAAAATCTTTATAGTCAGTACCTGGTTCAGTAGCAAGCATCGCAACAATTTTTGCTTGCACATCTGTGGTGTCTTGAAATTCATCAACATAAATTTTTAGAAATTTAGCTCTTAATTTGTCAAGAATCTGTGGGTTTTTTTCTAAAAACTTAAAAGATCTAAATAAAATATCGTCATTTGAAATAAACCTTGTATCTTTATCAATAAGGTTTTGATAATCTTCAATAAAATTATCTTTTACATATTTTGCAAGCTTATTTACATTATCAACATTGTCAATAAACTTCTCTTTAAATTTATCCCAACTAACATCTTTAGGTTTTGCAGGAACATTTTTAAAGTATGGTTGCAATTCATCATCTGGATTATTGCCTTTTGCATTTGAGCCATAAAAGGATTGTTCAAGATTCGTTTTGCTATTGCCAAGCGAAGCATTTATACGGGTATGTGCATTTTCCATGGCAACAGAAATGCTTTTTGCATTTTCTTCAGTAAATTTACCAGTAACGGAATCCAATTCATTTCTACAATCTAAAATAATTTGCACAGGCTTTGTCGGCTTTTTATTTGGACAAACATGGTATGCAAACTCTTTGAAATCCCCTACCCCATCTTTAGTCCAAAAAGTTCTAACAAACTCATCCGCATAGCAATCAATAGTATCTTGTGAAATTTGCGAACTATATACAATCTCTTCACGAACATTTGCAAGCTGCAAAAACATATTTAAGAACACGTCGCGAGTTAAATTTTTTGGCTTATTATTAATTTGCTTTATCCAATCATCCCCAAATTTTTCTTTAATATCAGCTGCGAGGGATTTGTAACGTAAATTAAAAAATGCTTCTTTGCGCTCAAGGTCTTCATCGTCTTCTAACATTTGTACATCTAGAGCCATCTTGGTTTCGAATGCATATTCCTTAAGAATATCGAGTAAAAACGAATGGATTGTAGAAATTTTTATCATATCTATGTTTAAAAGAGCATTTTTAATGTTTGAATTTTGAGTTTCTGTAAGACTAAGATCTTCGTCGTGCAGACGTTCATTTAATTCTTTTACCAATTTATCACGGAGTTCATTAGCAGCAGCATTAGTATATGTAATAATCACAAAGGATTCTATTGCTGAACCATCTATAATTTGATTTGCAATACGATTTGAAAGCATAGTAGTTTTGCCAGCACCAGCACCAGCTATAACTGAATAATTCTTATTACCGGTCTTATTATTTAATGCAAGAGAATCTCTTAAAATAGTTTCTGTATTATTCATTGTACAAACCTCCTGTAAACATAGGACATAAATCTTTATAATCACAATAACCGCAGGATTTTACTTCATCAGCTATAAGTTCGACAACACCATCTGAATCTTTATTGACACCGTATGAGACATTCTCAGCATCTTTATCTAAATTGTAAATATATGCAAAAAGTTCAGATTTACAAGGATATTTTTTAAGGTCATTCATCGCAGACAATACATGTGCAACTTTAATTTCAACATCACCTTTGTCATTTTCTTCTGCAGAAACATTCCATTTACTAATACTTTTAGACTCAATTGATTTAAAAACGTCTGGGAAAGTATAAATAAAGTCATCAAATTCATAAGAATAAGACTTTAATGTAGAATTATCTTCAAATTCAACAATTTTATTAATGATTTCAGAGCGTAAAGGCTCAGAGCACATTGCGACTTTATATATTTTATGTTGAATTAACTTGCCGAATTTAAACTTATTTTTTAATCCGTCAATTGACCCTGTTTTGTAATCAATGCATCTTACGCTAACCTTTTGTTCCACTAAGTCAACCTTGTAGTCAATTCTATCTATAACGCCACGAAACAATAAATTATAATTATGCACATTGAAGTACATTCACAAAAGATACCTGCTTTTTTTGTATATTTTTCACTCTTTCAAGATTCGCTTGCGAATCTTGCTGCAAGCTGGGCGCCAGCTTTGCTGGCATATTCCTCTGCCCAGCTCTGCAATCCTCGCGGAGCGTTTATCTAAGTCGGAGATTGTACCCCGACTTAGACTAGTATGTTTCCCCTCCCTATAGAGGAAGGGGTCTTCTACGACTTAGATAAATCTAGTCTGCCCATTTCAAATGGATACTGTCTACCATTCGTTTTTGTTAATGCCACTGAAAAT
>JAKSUU010000081.1 GCA_024408695.1 Coriobacteriales bacterium
CGATGCGTGTTTTGGCACTTACAGGGCAATTTAAACTTTGTTTAAGAGCATATATAATTTTAGAGGCAAGTTTTGGATTGTTAAACAAAGCACTGCCCTCACCATTTTTGACTACCTTTTTTACTGGACAACCCATGTTAACATCTATACTTAGCAAGCTATTTTGTAGTTTTTCTTGGATTTGAATCGCTACATTTGCCATGAGGTTTGGATCTGATCCAAAAATTTGGACATTAATCCCATTTTCATATTTAGAGGGATAAATATAATCCCAGGTGCGTTCATTTTTATAAAAAAGCCCTTTTGCACTAACCATTTCGGTATAAGTTGTTTTTGCACCACAATACACACACAGTGATCTAAACGCAAGGTCTGTAACCGATGCCATTGGCGCTAATACTAATTCAAAATCGTCATTGAGATTTTTTATGCCATTTAGCATTTTAAAGAATCATAACATGCAAGCGAATTAATTTTCGCTATTTCCGACCTCTAAAATCGCCATAAAAGCTTCTTGAGGTACTTCAACATTGCCTATGGCTTTCATGCGTTTTTTCCCTGCTTTTTGCTTTTCTAAAAGCTTGCGCTTGCGTGTTACGTCTCCGCCGTAACATTTAGCTAAAACATCTTTACGTTTAGCTTTAACATTTGTTCGCGCAAGAACTCGTGAACCAATAGCAGCTTGAATAGGAACTTCAAAAAGCTGACGCGGAATTATTTCTTTAAGTTTAACGGTAAGTTCATGCCCCACATGATAAGCATTATCTTTATGAACAATAAAACATAAAGCATCAACAACTTTGCCACTAAGTAGAACTTCTAGTTTAACAAGGTCATTCGTGCGATAATCATCTAGTTCATAATCTAGCGATGCATAGCCTTTTGTGCGACTTTTCAAGGCATCAAAAAAATCCATGATGAGTTCAGAAAGTGGCAGGTCAAAATGCAATTCAACAGTATTTTGAGAAAGATATTGCATATTTTTAAACGTTCCGCGTCTTGATGTTGAAAGCTCCATAACTGGTCCAACATATTCGCTTGGAACGATAATAGATGTTTTAAGATAAGGCTCTTCTATGTGATCGATTCTTGCTTCATCTGGCATATCTTGAGGTGAGTGAACTTCTAACATTTCTTTATTTGTTAAATAAACATGATACTCAACCGATGGTGCTGTGGCAATTAAATCTAGGTTAAATTCACGCTCTAAGCGCTCTTTAATAACTTCCATGTGCAAAAGGCCTAAAAAGCCAACACGAAAACCAAAGCCTAAGGCATGCGAAGTTTCTGGGTTGTAAACTAATGCTGGATCATTAAGACTAAGTTTGTCAAGTGCATCGCGCAAAAGTGGATATTGATCTGCATCGATAGGAAAGATTCCTACATAGACCATAGGTTTTACTTCCCTATAACCCTCTAACGCTTTATCTGCCCCATTTTTGGCTAATGTTGCGGTGTCGCCAACTTTAACATCTTTGGGATCTTTAAGACCTGTAATTAGGTAACCAACTTGTCCGGCAATTAATTCATCAACCGGAGTTCTATCTGGGCGATTTACGCCAATTTCTTCTGCTTCGCAACTTGTTTGTGCTTGCATAAATAAAATTTTATCTTTGGGATTAAGCACACCTTCTACCACTTTAATTAAAGCAATAACGCCTCTAAAAGAATCAAAATAACTATCAAAAATAAGTGCCTTTAAAGGTGCATTTGTTTTGCTCTTAGGTGCAGGGACCCTGTTTACAACGGCTTCTAGGAGCTCTTCGATACCAATCCCAGTTTTTGCGGATGTTAAAATGGCGTCGTCTGCTGGAATGGCAAGCCCCTCTTCAATTTCACCTTTTACGCGTTCTACCTCGGCTGCTCCTAAATCAATCTTATTAATAGCAACGATAATTTCAAGATTAGCATTCATTGCTAAGAGTGCATTTGCTACAGTTTGAGCTTCGACCCCTTGAGTAGCATCAACAACTAAAATTGCACCTTCACATGCGGCTAATGAACGAGAAACTTCGTATGTAAAGTCAACATGTCCAGGAGTATCAATAAGGTTAAATAAATATTCCTGACAATCTTTTGCTTTATATTTTAATGTAACAGCTTGTGATTTTATGGTTATGCCACGTTCTCTTTCGATGTCCATACTATCAAGGATTTGCTCTTTCATGTCTCTATCTGCAATGGTATGTGTCATTTGCAAAATACGATCTGCAATAGTAGATTTTCCATGATCAATATGAGCAATTATACAAAAATTTCTTATTTTAGATGCATCAACCATATAATTTCTATCTAAAATTTATAAATCTATATTTATTCTTTATAAAGTATAAATATAAAAAAAGCCGTCTCATTTAATGAAACGGCTTTAATTTGAAAAGTTAAAACGAACTATTCTTGTTCTTCTGCTTTGGATTCTGCATCGGTGTCTTGTTTGCCCATGCCGTTTACCAAAGCCATAACGCCACTTTTTCTGTTTGCAGCTTGATTTTTATGAATAATGCCTTTGCTTACAGCTTTATCTAGCATTTTGCATGCTTTTTGAGCTTCTTTCAAAGCTAATTCTTGATCTCCTTCTTCAACAGCTGCATGAACATTTTTAACTAATGTTTTTAGCATTGCCTTATAAGAATGGTTGCGCTTACGCGCTTTTTCGTTTGTTAAAATTCTTTTCTTTTGACTTTTTATGTTTGCCATAAGTAAGTGCCTCTCTATTTTTTAGCAATTTAGCCTAATTATTATAACATATTAAGTTTTGCGTTTAAAACTTTTGCGATAATTAACAATAAAAATTACAATATTTCTTGCAAAATTTAAGAGCAAATCTTAATAATAAATTGTTCAAAAACAAGTAAATTGATGGAAGATGTTTTAAAACAAAGTTCAATTTCGGTTAAAGATTTTAAAGCCTCTTTGAGCTGGCTATAGCTAAAATAACTTGCCTCTTGCATAGTAAACTTTGTTTTATAGGGGTTTTCTTTTAAATATTCTGCAATTTCTTTTTGACTAAAGCCGTTATCTTTTAAGCCTTTTACAGTAAGTAAATTTACTATTTTATTTGAAATCATTGTTATTAAACCAAATACAAAAGCGCTATCATCTTGATTATGTTTGGTTATATTAAAAACCCTTAATGCTTCGTTTAAATCTTTTTTACTTATTGCACTAACGAGTTCCCAATACTTTGGATTAGCTTGTTGAGTAATATTGCTGGTGACTTGTTTAATTCCAATATTTGCATTACTACCATAGGCTTGTGCTAAAACACTTATTGCGTTGCTAAGTTTTTGCTCATCATTTCCAAGGCGAGCAGCTAGTTCTTTTGCGGCTACATCAGAAATAGAAATTTCTTTATTTATGGCTAACTCTTTAATTATCGAAACAATATTTTTATCATCAGTGTTATCTTTTTCAATAATATAATTTTTGTTCAATTTTGCAATGCTCTTATAAAAACTTGAACGTTTGTCAATTTTATCGAATAGCATCAACAATATAGTAGTTGGGGTGGGCTGTTCAAGATAATTGGCAATGCAAGCTAACTTATCGGCAGACAAAGTATTGCAATCCCGCAGAACAAAAAGTCTATATTCACTTAAAAAGGGCAAACTCTTAAATTTTAATGCAATGTCGTCTTCATCAAATTGCTCCGGAGTTATTTCAATATACGAACCGCTAACTGGTGTTTGTCCAAACAATCGGAACTTTAATTCTTTTTGAAAATCAAGCTTAAACTTAGAATTACTCCCGGTCAAAATATATGCACTCTGTATATTAGTTGTTTCCATTAAAAATACTTTCAAACGACTAATATAATTTTACCTAACTAATAAAATAAATAACTACATGTATTCATTTTCTATCTTTTCACGGTTTACATTTATATTTTTTAAACTAAATTCTATCTTTATTTCTCCATTTAAATCAGTTCGAAGTATTTTTACATTATGATTTTGCAAAAACTCAAGTGTTTCTTTTTTGGGATGACCATATTTATTATCACGACCAACGCTAATTAAACCTATTTCGGGCTTTATAACATTTAAAATCTCATCATTTGTTGAAACTTTTGAACCATGATGACCAACTTTTAAAACATCAATATCTCCAATAATTTCTTTTAAGGGCTCTATCTGTTCTTGCTCTGCATCTCCACTGCAAAGAATTTTACTTTCTGCTTTACCGTCATTATTTTCATCAAATTCAATTAGATTTATAATGCTGTCTGCATTTTCGCTTTCCCCACCTTCTTTTGGTGCTATCATTGTTAAATTAAAACGCCCTATTTTTAACTTATCCCCTACTTTTAATCCAGATGCGCCTTTCCCATTGGTAATTTGTTTTGCAGCGTTTAATACATTTTTTTCAAAATCTTCATTAAGTAAATCTGAATGAACGAAAACATTTGAAACACTTACAATACCAGATAACGACTTTAAAGCTCCTGCATGATCGCTGTCTTTATGTGTTATTATAATTGCATCCAATGAACTGATGGCATGATTTGCTAGACCTTGTTTGAGTTTTGTTGAATCTTCGCCTGTATCTATAAGTATTGCACTTGTACCATCTCTAATTAACATAGAATCTCCTTGTCCCACATCAAGCATAACTATTTGTGGAAAATTTGGTATTATCGGAACAAAAGTTTTTAATGCTCCAATGGGCGAACCAAGACCTAGGACCAAACACAAAATTACAGGAAAAGACAAAGAACAACTAACTATGCACATATTTTTCATACGACCAAATTTGAGTTTATCGGGTGTTGGCCAGATTAGCCATATTAATATAATCGCAAATAAAAATATTACATTTATTACATTAGAATTTGCATTTATCGGTATGCAAGCAAGCTTCACCTTTGCAAATATACTTACCAATATATTGCATATTGAAACTATCACGCTGTCAAGATTTAATATAAAATTTGCAATTAGTGAACAAGGCAGTGCCAATAAACTAGCGATTATTCCTATACCGAGTGCAATAGTTATAAAAGGTGATGCAACTAGTGTAGCAAGCGGACTGATTAATGAAAGCTGATTAAATAGGCTAATACTTAATGGTAAGGTTGTTATATTTGCTGCCAGAGTCATAGCAATGGGCTCGGCTAGTTTTGAAAACCTGCCTTTTAAAATATACTTAAGCCAGTCTTTATATAAACTTGTAAACAAAAATATTCCAAGAACAGCTAAAACACTTAATTGCAAACTTATAGAAAATGCATAAGATGGATCTATAGCAAAAAAAGCTATAACTGCTATGGCCAAAGCATTTATGCTAAAAGATCTTCGTTTAAATATAAAGGCAAAAAGTCCTATACCACACATTATTGTTGCTCTTATTGCAGAAGGACTAAAGCCACTAAGAGCAAGATATGAAATCAATACACCAAGCAAAATAAAAGTTTTTGTTTTTCTTTTAAGCCTTAATTGATTAAGTAGCCAACTAAAAAGTGCACAAATTACACTTAGATGTGTTCCCGAAA
>JAKSUU010000082.1 GCA_024408695.1 Coriobacteriales bacterium
GAATCTCTATGTTTACCCTTTGAATTGCTAAATTCAAAGGCTACGGTATCAAAATATTTAAAATCACTTAAAGTCATATTATTTATTTTTTATACGATCAAATAAGGCTGCACCTTTAGTAACTTCTAAGCCAGCTTTAAGTCCACCCCAGGTAGTAAGATCTTTTAACTGACCACTTTCTAAATTTTCAAAATCAATACCTATAGACAAACGAGATAAAAGCTCAACAGAAGTATCTGGCATAAATGGATAAAAATAAGTTGCAGCAATCCTACAAGTTTCGAGACCATTGTAAATTACATATGCTAGCTCATCTTTTTTGCTTTCATCTTTTGCAAGGTTCCATGGGGCGCTGTTTTCTATGTATAAATTAGCCTCATGCAAAAGCTCCATTACAGCTGTTGAAGCTCCACAAAAATCTAAAACATCCAAGGCTTTAGTATATTTTTCAAAAATGCCATCTGCAATGCTTTTCATTGGACAATCAAGATTTTGAATGATTGCGCTGTCACATTTAGACAAATCTGGCACAAAGCCATCAAAATAAGAAACGGTCATATTGCTTACGCGACTAAATAAATTGCCGTAAGTATTTGCAAGATCACTATTGTAAACCTGCGTCATGCGCTCAAGACCAATGTTTGCATCATTGCCAAAAACAACATCACTCATAAAATAATAACGATATCCATCGACTCCATAAATGTCAATTAATTCATTAGGATATAATGCATTGCCTTTAGATTTTGACATTTTTGAGCCATCCGCTGCCATCAAAAATCCATGAGCACTAACATGTTTTGGAAGTGGCAAACCTGCAGCTAAAAGCATGGCTGGCCAAATTACACAATGGAAACGAATAATATCTTTTCCAACCAAATGATAATCGGCTGGCCAGTAATTTTCTAAAGCACTTTCGTCGTCTGAACCATATCCAAGCGCCGTAATATAGTTAATCAAAGCATCAACCCAAACATAGGCAACGTGAGACTCATCAAATGGAAGCGGAACTCCCCAATCGAAAGTTGAACGGGATGCAGATAAATCATGCATACCACCCTTGACAAATGAAAGCACTTCGTTATATCGCGATTTAGGACAAATAAAATCTGGATTGCTTTCATAATATTCTAAAAGAGGTGTCGCAAACTCCGATAATTTAAAAAACCAGTTTTCTTCCTTAATAAATTCTACATCACGTCCACAGTCAGGGCATTTACCATCAATGAGTTCATCCTGAGCAAAATAAGTTTCACAAGGGGTACAATAATAGCCCTCGTAGGTATCCTTATACAAATAACCATTATCGTAAATTTTTTGCATAAGCTGCTGTACACCTTTAATGTGGCGATCCTGCGTAGTACGAATAAAATCATCGTTAGATATATTCAATTTATCCCAGAGTTCTACAAAATTTTGTACCTGGCTATCGCACCATTCAATAGCACTCATATTATGCTCAGCAGCCGTAGATGCAACTTTTTGGCCATGCTCATCAAGCCCAGTTAAAAAGTGGACATCATAGCCCATCATTCGTTTATAACGCGATGCCACATCGGCAGCAATCGTAGTGTAAGCTGTGCCTATATGTGGTGAACCATTCACATAATAAATCGGAGTAGAAATATAAAAAGTATTGTTGCTCATTTTATCTCCTAACGTAAATAATCGGCAAACTACATTTTTTCTAAACACTGGGTAATTTTTTCAAAAATGGGTCCACACTTTCCGTCAATTTCAACGATTTTGTAAGTATTAGACGTTGCAAAAGCATCTTGCGAGTGTTCTAAAATGCGTTTTATATGCCCATCATCATCTGCTAAAACACAATCGTAATTTAAAGTTTTTAGTAGGTCTAAGGTTAAAGTATCAATTGCCTTATAAATACATCCCAAATAAAATATTTGTTCTTCATCTGCATCATATGCCCAAACCACCCTTGAACTTTGGCAAAGGGCTTCTTGCTCAGAATAAGTTTCAGACTCATAAATGCCTTCATCAATCGAAAAAACAATGTCGTGCGCAGCAGTATATTTAACAGTAATTATTCCGCTTTGTTCTTTTATAAGATCTGATACAACAATTTGTTCTAAAGATGAACGAATATGAGCCTTCATCGCAGGCATTAAATCAAAGCTATCAAGAGATTTAACATGACGTTTTAATATAGGAATATCGCCATCAATATATCTAATGTGCAACTCAAAGGGTTTGATTTTATTAAGTTGAGCTTCTATTTCATCTGAATTTAATGCAGAGTTATTAGTGCAAATAACATTATGTGGAATCTTTTCATCCATAGCAAAACTAGATATAATAAATTAATGTCTAAAATGTCTATGACCTGTATAAAGCATTGCAATACCAGCTTCGTTTGCACAATCGACAGTCTGATCATCACGAATAGAACCACCAGGTTGAATCAAGCAAGTAACACCTGCATCGCGCAAAACTTCTAAGGTGTCTGCAAATGGCAAAAATGCATCACTTGCAGCAACTGCGCCCTTAGCCTTATCACCAGCTTGAGCAACTGCAAGCTTTGCCGAATTAACTCTATTTGGTTGACCTCCGCCAATACCCAAAGTCTTTGTTTTATCTGTAATGATTACCGCATTTGATTTAATTGACTTTACGCACTTCCAAGCAAAAAGCATAGCCTCACGCTGATCATCTGTAGGTTGAACCTTTGTGGCACACTCAAAACTCGAAAAATCTTCATTTACACAATCTAAATTTTGAACAACAAAGCCACCATCAACACTACGAATTTCTAAGCCTTGACCTGCAGCTGTAACTTTACCAGTTTCTAAAATGCGAGCATTTGGTTTTGTAGCAAAAATTTCTAATGCACCATCTTCATATGAAGGAGCAATAATAACTTCAATAAATTGTTTATTGACTTCAACGATTTCTCTGGCAATATCAACAGTAACTTTTTTATTAAATGCCATCACACCACCAAAGGCACTTACAGGATCGCACGCAAAAGCATCTTTATAAGCTTGTAAAGGACTATCACCAATAGCAATACCGCATGGAGTTAGATGCTTAATAATTACACAACTTGGGGTCTCTGTACCAAATTCGCGAACAGCTGCCCAAGCGGAGTCTGTGTCTAAATAATTGTTATAGCTAAGCTCCTTACCTTGAATTTGTTTTGCACCAACTACTGTACTTTTTACATATTCTTTATCATTTAACAAACGATTAAAATCTTCATAATAATAAACGCTAGCATTTTGATGAGGATTTTCACCGTATCTTAAAGTATCTTTTTTATTAAGAACGATGCGTTTGTCTTGTGCAAAATTAGAATTGTCACACATTTGATCAGAAAACCAAGTAAAAATTTGAGTATCGTATGCAGAGGTAGTCTGAAAGGCTTTAAGAGCGCACTTTTGTCTTAATTCAAAACTTGTGCAACCATCTGAATTACGCATTTGGTCTAAAACATCATCGTAATCAGCGGGATCACAAACAACACAAACACTATCATGATTTTTTGCAGCACTTCTAAGCATAGAAGGTCCACCAATATCAATATGTTCAATTGCATCTTGGTATTCAACGCCTTCTTTCATAATTGTATCTTTAAATGCATACAGATTAACTACAACCATGTCAATCAAGGAAATGTCATTGTCTAAAGCATCTTTCATATGAGAATCTAAATCACGACGAGCAAGAAGTCCACCATGAACTTTTGGATGTAGAGTCTTAACACGGCCATCCATCATTTCCTTAAAACCAGTAAAATCATCAATTGCAATGACCTTTACACCACCATCAGTTAAAGCTTTCGCAGTGCCTCCAGTGCTAATAATTTCAACATTAAAGTCATCTTGCAAAACGCGTGCAAAATCTACAACCCCTGTTTTATCGGTAACAGAAATAATTGCTCTTTTAACCTTAACTTCTTTCATAACACCTCCAAAAATTTAAAAATACAAAGTACAAGGAAAATAAATTTATCCTTAAAAGAACCTATTAAAATGTTTATGCAATGATTATGCGTCTATAACAACACGCATAAGCGTACTAACTAAAGACTCCATTGTTGATTCTTCTATGGAGTTTTCTTGGACATCATTTGGAGTATTCCAACAAACTGGAGCAACTCCATCAAAACCCATAAGAGTAAGGGCACGCAAACCATTTAGTTGGGCTCGAGTGGCATCGCTATCTCTCCACGTTAGAGATTGTGCTTTCATTTCTTCCCCAGTTGTATTCAAAGAACATTTGCGAATAAGATTTTGAAGGCGCTTATCGCTCTTTCTTGAAATACCAAAACCTTCATAGTCACAAAAGCAAATCTCTCCGCTACCAACACCCTCCAAATTTATGATCATGGAACCTCTGAGTTCACTTCTATGAAGGTCAATAAAGTTTTGCATGCCTTTGTATCCACCTTCTGAAGCGCCAAGAGCAACAAACCAAACTTCTTTATCTAAAAGATCATTTTCGGTCTCGCTAACAACGGCGTCTCTAATTTCTGCAGCCTTAGATTTAATTCTAGCTTCAACATCGCTTGACCTACGAGAACGCCTATAAGTACTTCTAGGACGACTCTTAACTTGTTCATCTACAAATTCATCATCAAAAGCAGCTTCTGTGTTTGTGGCTTCCATCGCATCTTGCTCCTCAAGCTGGTCATATGGAATGTAAGCGCCACCTTTCCATCCAAAATCGTCTTCTTCAGGCTCGATGTTTTTATCTTTTTCAACATCCTTCTTTCCGATTCTAGAAAAGATTCCTGTTACGCCATCTAGAGCATCGTGAAAACGTGATTGTGGAACATTAAAGCTTGCCGTTAATTCTGGAGAAGATTCTAAATCTATCAAATCATCGCTTTGAACAGGAACAGGGTCTGTACGACGTGCAAAGTCACCTTTTGGTGGAGTATAAAGTCTATCGCCTATATTATTCTTTGATTCGCTTGGCGTTTTTGCTTGCGCTTGATCATCATAAATAACATCACTTTCATCACCAAATGCACCCATTGCAGTATCTTCATAATTTTCGGCAACAGCTGCTCTTTGATGTTTTTTGTCATCATCATTAAAGCCTAGCGCACTTTGATCGTCGACTTGGGTTGGTTCAAATTCTTTAGATACTCTGCGAGTTGTAGGCTTTTTTCTGGAGGCTCGACTAGATGCAGAAGTTTTTGATTTACTACGAGCTTTACTTGAACTTTTGCGACTTTCTTTTCTTAACAAGTCGGCTACACCCTTAGAATCGTCAAGCTCGTCATTTTCTTCTGTAGAAGAATCAAGATTTTTTCTTTCAGATTCACCTTCATCTTTTTTAAGTTTTGGCATAAGCAAAGTTTCGCTTTTAGACAAATCAATATTATTCTCGCTATCTTTTTCGCGATTAATCTCATCTTCATCTGGAACCATAGGGATTTTTGAATCAAGTAGTTTTTCATCAATATGAGAAGAGCCAATAGATGGAATCAAAGAACGAAGATTGGAAATTGTTTCCTTGGA
>JAKSUU010000083.1 GCA_024408695.1 Coriobacteriales bacterium
GAAAGGAAGTTTACCACAGGCTGATTCGTACATAACAACGCCAAGAGAATAAATGTCACTTGTTGGACCAAGTGGTTTACCTTGAGCCTGCTCAGGTGAAACATAATGAGCTGTCCCAAGAACAGATGAATCTTGAGTCATGTCAAGATTGCCTGCCTGAGCAATGCCAAAGTCCATAACCTTTACATTGCCATCTGTTTTTATCATGATATTTGCGCTTTTAATGTCTCGATGTATGATGTCGTATGAATGAGCTTCGCTAAGCGCTCCGCAAACTTGAGCAGTGATTTCTGCAACCCTGCGAGAATGAAGAGGTCCACGTTGTTTTATAGCACTTTTTAAATCGGTGCCACGAACATATTCCATTACTATGTAATATGAATCGGCATCACGACCCCAATCGTAAATATTAACTATATAAGGAGATGATAGGTTAGCTGCAGCAGCAGCTTCTTGTTTAAAACGAGCAGCAAAAGTTGGGTCTTTTGCATATTGTGGAAGCATAACTTTAATAGCTACAGTTCTGCCTAGGGTAGTATCATTTGCACGAAAAACTTGTGCCATACCTCCCATGCCAACTTGCTCGGTAATTTGGTACCTATTTGCGATAATGTTATTTTGCACAACTAACTCCTAACATTAGTATATATTATAAATAAATTAATAAGCAATTTCATTTAAAGCAGTTTCTAAAACTGTTTTAGCCTTTGGGGCCGCAGTAGAGCCACCGCTTTTACCTTGTTCAATTACGATTGCAATAGTAACGCTTTTGCCATTTTTTGTAGCAGTTCCAATAAACCAAGCATCGCTATCAGGTTTTCCTGTTTCGGCGGTACCCGTCTTTCCTATAACACGTGCGTCACTTATTTGAGCTGCTGTACCTGTGCCCGATAATACAACTTGTTCTAAAACATCTTGAACAAGCTTTGCATTAGATTTAGAAATAACCTGATTATAAATATCAGATTTGGTGACCGAAACGATGTTACCATTTGGCGATGTAACTTTAGAAACAATATAAGGTTTTATCATACACCCATCATTTGAAATAGCTTGCATAATTGCAGCCATCTGCATAACAGTTACTTGTGGACCTGCTGGCGATGAATGTTCACCGACTGGTTGGCCAACGCCCGACCACGCATTTTCCCAAGTTGTCATTTCATTATAATCTGGCATTAAAGATTTTGTAAGTGAAAAATCAAGCGCAAAATCATTATTAATACCAAATTTTTCACTATACTCAACGAGTTTTTTAGGGCTTAGTTTATCTGCAACCTGGGCAAAAACAGTATTAGAACTTACTTTAGTAGCTTGTTCAACAGTAATTCTTCCGTGTCCTTCCTTATTAAAGTTTGTAACTTGTCCGCCACCTATATCTAAAACAGCAGGAGAATCAAATTGGTCAGTTGTTTTAACTGTATTGCTATCAATTGCAGCACTTAAGGTTAAAGATTTAAAAGTAGATCCTGGAGCATAAAGTGCACCTGTTGCTCTATTAACTAAAGCTCCATCATCGCTTGCTTCTTTTCCACTTAATAAAGAATCAATATTATTTAAGTCAAAGCTTGGACTTGATGCTTCTGCTAAAATTGCGCCCGTCGATGTGTCTAAGACAACGCAGGCTCCCTTTACTCCGGAAAGAACACTTTCAGCACTTTGTTGAACCTTAGAATTAATAGTTAAAGTTACATCATTACCAGGATTTTGAATGCCAGCATAAGAACGCAAAGCATCGGTAAAAGTGCTAAAATTTTGATCCCCAACAAGCGTATGTGACATATCTTTTTCTACACCACTTTGTCCATATTTTTGTGAAAAATAACCTGTTGCATGTGCTGCAAGTGTAGAACTTGGATATAATCGGCTATAAGTTCCATCTGTATTTTGTTTTGAATAAGCTAAAACAGTATTGTCACTAGTATAAATAGTTCCGCGCTGCCTTGTGGATTCTTTAGCTATTGTATGATTGTTGCCACTCATGTTTTTAATTTCTTGAGCTTTAAAAACTTGAATATAAGTTATGTAGCCAATTTCTAAAGCAAAAAGGATAGTGAAAACTGCGATGATAACAGTAAGGCGTTTTCCTAATGCGCTTCGACCCAAAACGCCTGCTTCGATGCTTTCAAATTGATGTTTTTTGTATTGCATCGTGCCTGATAATTCGGTTTCAAGGCCAGTTGATTCATTAGAAACTTTGAGAATAATTCCAATAATAATGAATGATGAAAGCAAAGAAGAGCCGCCTTGAGACATAAAGGGCAAGGTTAACCCGGTTAAAGGAATTAGTCCAATTACACCGCCAATAATTAAGAATGCCTGAAGGCAAATTGAAGCGCACAGACCTACAACTAAAAAAGCTGCAAAATCACTTTTTGCCCGTGCAGCGTTAGCCATAGAACGAACAGCAAAAAGCATAAACAATATAATAATACTTGCAGCACCTAAAAGGCCCATTTCTTCAGCAATGGCGCTAAAAATAAAGTCGCTCATAACTTCAGGAATATAATCTGGCATGCCTCTGCCAATACCAGTTCCAAACAATCCACCGTCTGCTAGTGAATAAAGTGATTGAACTAGTTGGTAGCCAGCTCCTGATGGATCACTAAATGGATCTAACCAAATTTGTATACGGGATTGCACGTGACCAAAGAAAAAATACAAGAATACTCCGCCTACTGCAGTTAATATTAGACCTATAGCAATATATGACAGTTTGCCAGTACAAACATAGATCATTACTAAAAATATTCCAAAAAATAAAAGAGCTGAACCTAAATCTTTTTCAAAAATTACAATTAAAAGGGCTAATAGCCACATTACAATTAAAGGAATCAGAGTTCGAAAATGGGGAATACCTAAGCCAATTTTTGTGCGCCTAACCGTGCTTAGAAGTTCGCGATTGTCAGATAAATAGGCCGCCAAAAACAAAACAATAAATATTTTGGCGATTTCGCCGGGTTGAAAAGAAAAACCTGCTATCGAAAGCCAAATTTTTGAGCCATTATATTCGGCTCCAATGCCTGGTATTAAGGGCAAAATTAAAAGAATTACACCAATTAATAGACAAGTATATTTGTATTGTGAAATCTTTTCTATAGAAGGCAGAAGTATTATAACTAGAATCATACAAATAATTGCTGCAACAAGCCAAACAATTTGTTTTAATGCCGTGTCTTCTGGGGCAAGCCTTAAAACAAAACATATACCAATACCAGCTAGTGCGAATATTATGGGGATTATTGTTGCGTCTGCATCTTTGCAAAAAAAACGCATTATAATATGAGCAACAATAAATAGAATGATTAAACTTATTGGAACAGCTAATGACGCGAAAGTAATTTCTTTATTATCGTTTATTAGTAAAGATAAAAATAATATGAATAATATAGGAATTGCTGCAAGCAATAACCAAAGTTCTGTACTTCTACGCGTCGACATAAATTAATCCTTTAATTTGATGATGAGCTAGGAGCCGAATTGCTTTGTGTTGCGCTAGAAGTAGTTGGTGCCATATTTTGTGAATTTTGTTCGTTTGTATCGCCATTTTGTTTATTAGCGTTATTTTTGTTTTTAGAATCAATTTGATCTTGATAAGTACTTATAAGATTGTGAGCGGAATCCAAAGAATCAACAGTGATTCCTTTTTCAAGATTTTGAATAGTTGCTTCGTTTAATTTAGATGCATCTATGTTTGGATCTTCAATTTTTTTAGAAAAGCTTATTCCAATAATAGAGCCAGGTAAACCTTGATAAATGTAGACAGAATTACCTTCTGATTTAACATAATAACTACTGTTTATGTATGCATTTGCGCCTATGCACAAACCAGCGATAAGAATTAAAACAACAGCTATCCATAAAAATTTGAATTTATGCTTTGAAAAAAAAGAAGTGCGTTTAATTCTTGCATTTGTAACACCTTTGCCTTGCTTCAATGGATCGATTATAATTGCAGTAACGTTATCTAGACCCCCTGCTCTTGTAGCTCGTCTGATTAGCGTGTCACATGCACCATTAACATCTTGAATTGAGACTAAAACTTGTTCAATATCATTATCTCGTATCATGGAATGAAGACCATCACTGCAAAGAAGCAAACGATCTGTAGGTTCAAGCTGTAAAACATAAATATCAGGAGTAATATCGTGTTCTGCACCTAATGCTTTAGTAATGACAGATCGTTTAGAATGGGTGCGAGCCTCTTCTTCTGTTATTTGTCCGCTATCAACTAAATCTGCAACCAAGCTGTGGTCTCTTGTAATTTTTTGAAGTTTTCCATTGTGAAGCAAATAAGCACGAGAATCGCCAACCTGTGCAATCATTACTTTAGAACCTTCAACAATTGCAGCGGTAAGCGTGGTTCCCATTCCAGGTTTTCCAATACCATCTGCCACGCTTCTAAATATTGCAGCATTAGCTTCTTTAACCGCAGCAATAAATAAATCGCTGTCTAAATTTTTTGGAGCATACTTACAAAGCGTATTTATTGCTATTTCGCTTGCTACTTCACCAGCTTGGTGTCCGCCCATACCATCGGCAACAATAAAAAGAGGGGATTGCGCTATAAAGCTGTCTTCATTGTGCTGACGGACGCAACCAACATCTGTTCGGGCTGCGTAAACAGTGGGATAATTAGTATTGTTTTTCATTTTTGAGATACCCTAATTTGTGCATTTCCTATTGAGATTATATCTGAAGCCTGGCAAGAAACACTTTTAACAACAGGTTCGCCATTTAAAAGTGTGCCATTAAGTGAATTCAAATCCTCTAAAATTAAACCAGTACCCATAAGCGAAAATCTTGCATGACGTGAAGAAACTACATCAGAGGCAATAAGAATATCACTGCCAGGACTACGACCGACAATAATGGGACTATTAACATTAATTTTAATGCCACGAATCTCTTTTGGACCTTGTTCGACTGTTAAAACCCATTTTATAGATTTTTTATTTTGCCCTTTAACCAAACCAATTCCGGTTTTCATAACAGCAAATAAAAAGATATATAAAAGAATTACAAGTAAGATTCTACCTGCAAGTAAAACAAAATCAACCAAGTTTAAGCCTCCTTAAACAATAGTTGAGTATTTGCAAAGCTAACAATGTCGTTGTCATAAACACTATTTTGTGAAATTAAAACACCATTTATTGCTGTGCCATTTGTGGAGCCACAATCTGTTAATATCCATGAATCTGCGCCTCGTTGTATAGTTGCGTGATGTCTTGAAATTCCTAGTTCAGTTATCACGATATTATTATCGCTACCTCGACCAACAGTTGCACGATTTCCAAAAATATCAAATCTCACATTATTTTTTTGATCTAAAAAGTAGGGACATGCCATATGCTGTACCTGTTCATTGTCAAGAAAAACAGTTTGTTGCGCATCCATATACAATCTTTGGAGTCTGGCAGTGTCCAGCGCAG
>JAKSUU010000084.1 GCA_024408695.1 Coriobacteriales bacterium
ATTTTTTCTTGAACAGCATAAAAATCATCTAGTGACATGGCTTTACGAGCTATCCCAGCGTGATTTGAAATAAGAATGATAAAATAGCCTGCTTCACATAATCTTTTCAGCGATTCTTTGGCACCTGGTAACCATTTAAAATCTTTGGGAGAGCAAATATATTCAGCTTTTGGTGGCCTTTCGTTAATAACACCATCACGATCAAGAAAAATATATTTTTGATCCGATAAGTATTGTTCAGTCAGATGAATTCTTTCGTATGATCCAATTGAATAATAGCGATGTTTGGTAATTGTTGCAAATAGCTTTTTTTGCTCAACTAGTTTTGGATATACTATAGCTTCAAAGTTTTCATTGTCTGGACTCATAAGTTCTAGCGCCTTTTTTGAAACTAAGGCATACCCAATATCTACGCCTTTTAAATTATCTGACTGGCGCTTTTTATCATATAGCTCAACTAAACCATTGTCATTTATATGCAAATTGTTTTTAGTATAATTATCTTCGTTTGAATACACAGAAACTTGGATTATAGCGTTATTGTTCAAATAGTCTTTCTTTAATCTATTAAAGTCAATTGGACATATATTGTCGCAATACATCATCAAAAAGGTGTCTTCAAGATATTTTTCTGCAGCTTTTAATCTGTAGCCTGTGTCATATTCAACAGGCGTAACCACATACTTAATATTTACAGCCCAGTTTGAGCCATCACCAAAATAATTAATTATTTTTTCGGGAAGATAGCCCAGTAAAATGATTATGTCTTTGATTCCCCAATCTTTAACCTGTAGTATTAGATATTCTAAAAAAGGCTTACCAAAAAAAGGATACATTGGTTTTGGCTTAGTTTCGGTAAAAGGCTTGAGTCTTGTTCCAAGACCTCCTGCAAAAATTACAGCCTGATGAATATCTAATGATGTTGTCATTAAAAAACCTATTACGTTTAAACTTCATTTATATATTTATTATTTTAGCATTAAATAGCAAATAATTATGGCTTGTAGCCTAGTTTCATATGTGTTTGTTTAAATTGTTACAATAGTATTATGATGGTTATAGTAAGTATTTTATTTTCAGAGAATTGAGTAAATATGACACAGGATCGCAAAATTTTAGCAGTAATAGATGGAAATTCACTTTTGCACAGGGCTTTTCATGCAGTTGCTCCAAATATTCGCGCAAAAGATGGGACTCCAACAAATGCGGTTTATGGTTTTTTGCAGATGTTCATAAAAATGGTAAAGGACTTTAATCCCGATGCTATTGTTTGTGCTTGGGATACTCACCGTCCTAAATGGCGTATGAAGGCTTTACCAAAATATAAGGCACAGCGTCCACCCTTAGATCCAGATCTTGCTGTACAATTTCCGATTATCGAGCGCATTCTTGAATCTTTAAATGTTCGATGCATAAAGATGGAGGGTTACGAAGGCGATGACATTCTTGGAAGTGTTGCAGCTCAAACTAAGGATTTGAATTTTCATACTTATTTAATTACGGGCGATAAAGATTGCTACCAGCTTGTTAACGATTCTACCAGCGTAATAGCAACAAAAAAAGGTATGAGCGACATAGTTATTTATGATCGCGATAAGGTATTTGAAAAAATGGGCGTTTTCCCAGAACAAGTCCCTGATTTTTTAGGCCTTAAGGGCGATAGCGTTGATAACATTCCAGGTGTTCCAAAGGTTGGCGATAAAACTGCAGCTAAACTTTTACAAGAATATGGTAGTGTTGAAAATTTATTAGAGCATGCAGGTGAAGTTAAAGGCGCTGTTGGCAAATCTTTGCAAGAAAATAAAGAAGAGGCGCTTGTTTCAAAATTAGTTGCAACAATTAAATGCGATGCACCAATCGAACTTGATTATACTCAATTGCAATTTCCTAATTATGATTCTCAAACTGTGCGTGCATCCTTTATGAGTATTGGGTTTAAGCGCCATCTTCACGATATCCTCAATTTTATTGGTGAAAATTTTGATGATGTTATGGCTACGGCCAGTGATGAATTAGATTGTGGCACTAGTTCTAGTTCTGATAGTTCCTTTTGTACAGCTTGTGAGAATGGCATTGGCGGAGCAAATTATATAACCGCCGATTTTGACGCTATGTGTTATAGGTGTGCAAATATCCTTAAAAATCATGAATTTGAAACAACTAATAGTGTTAAAACGCTACTAGATGTTGCTATTAGTGAAAATGCCCCAATTTCAATTTCTATAGATAAACAATCTCAGGCAAATATTTTTGACAGTGGGCATAAGGTTTTATTTAGTGATGGCCATATTATTGGTGTGAGTTCAATTGAAGAATCACTTTCTTTTATTAAGCAAATTTTACAAAAAGGCACATTAGTTTCAATTCACCTTAAGCAGGATTTAAACGAAATTCTTAGTGAGGCAAGTGATGAAGACCGTTTAGGAATTATGAAGTTGATTTCTAACGAAAATATTTTTGATTGCTCGCTTGCTAATTATGTTTTGAATAGCGAAGACACAAATTTTGATGCGCAAAAACTTGTTCAAAAATACTTTGAGATTAATATTGACGAGTTAAATAAAATTCCAAGCGACGCAGAATTTAGTGTCATAAGTGCCCATTTATTGCATGAAATTTTGAGTTTAAAAATTGTCGAATTAGATAAGGATAATATTTTCAAAAATATTGAGCTTTTACTTTTGCCGGTGCTTTTACAAATGCAACTTTGTGGCGTTTATGTTGATTGTAATTGTTTGAATTTACAATCTTTTGAATTTGATAAAGAAATACATGCGTTAAAAGAAAAAATTATTGAACTTGCTGGTCAAGATTTTAATATTGATAGTCCTTTGCAGCTAAGCGAGATATTGTTTGATAAACTAGGTTTAGATAAATCTAAATCTAAAAAAACTACAAGAGCCTATTCTACAGATAAAAGCGTTTTAGAAAGTTTATATGATGATCACGAAATTATTCCGTTGCTTTTAAGATATAGAACAGTTGCCAAATTAAAATCCACCTATGTAGATGTATTGCCTAGTCTTGTTAGTAGACGTGATGAACGTGTTCACACAACTTTTCATCAAAATGTTGTTGCAACTGGACGACTCTCATCTTCAGATCCAAATCTACAAAATATTCCTGTTAGAACAGATGATGGTGCAAGAATTAGGCAGGCTTTTTGTGTACCAAGGGGCAAGGTTTTTGTAAGTGCAGATTATTCGCAAATTGAACTTAGGTTGCTTGCGCATTTGTCTGGTGATAGGGCGCTAATAGAAGCTTTCAATAGTGGCGCTGATCTTCATCGTGCAACTGCATCTCAAATTTTTGGTCTTAATTTTGACGATGTTACACCCGAACACAGATCTCGAGCAAAGGCAGTAAATTTTGGAATTGTTTATGGTCAGGGAAGCTTTGGTCTTGCAAAAAGTTTGCGCATTAGCAACGCCGAAGCTAAAGATATAATAGATTCGTATTTTGCAACTTTTTCTAGGGTCAAAGAATATTTAGATGAAACTATTGAGTTTGCTATTAAAAACGGTTTCGCAGTAACAATGTTTGGACGCAGACGATATATTCCAGATATCACTTCTAAAAATAAACGTCTTGCTGCTTTTTCTCAACGTGTAGCAATGAATCATCCTATGCAGGGAAGTGCTGCGGACATAATCAAGCTTGCAATGATAGATGTGCAAGATAAAATGAATAAAAATTCACTAAATGCAAAACTGGTTTTGCAGGTTCACGATGAGCTAGATTTTGAGGTTGAAAAAACTGATGCAGAAAAATTATGCAAGATTATTAAAGAATCTATGGAAAATGTAGCAAAATTAAGTGTACCATTAGTCGTCGATATTGGATGTGCTAATAATTGGGAAGAAGCACATTAATTTTTAGGGGTGATATTATGATTTGTTCAAAATGTGGTGCTGAAATTAATGATGGGGCAAAATTCTGTCGTTTTTGCGGATCACAATTAGTCTTTAATCAAAATGTTGCTGTTGAACCTAACAATTCTAATTTTGTTCCCAGCAATCCAAATGAGAAAAAACCAAATAAAGCAATGATAATCGGGATTGTACTTATTGCTGTGGTTTTAGTTGTTATTGGTATCTTAATTACTATGTTCGTTATTCAAAAGACTGGACAAGGCGAGCATCCTGTCACTTTAAGTGTTAATGCTCAAAATTATTCTACTTCTAATGCTTCGAGAATTCCTATAGAGGTCACTGGAAAAGATTCAAATAATCAGGATGTAAATGAGACATTTTATATTGACGAAAATGGAGAAGGTATAAACCTTAAATCTGGTGATTATAAATTAAAAGTTGCAGCTTCGCCACTTTCTAAAGATGGTAATTTTTGGAGTTCAAGTTCTAAGGAAATGGAAGCAAAAATTCCAAAAGAACTTTCTTCTAATGAATCTTATGATGGTTTAAAAGATGTTGCTATTGTTTTTGAACTTATCGATTTAATTAAGGTTAGTGATGAAGAAATTTCAAAGTCCTATGAATATATGAAGAAGGATGAAAAGTATAAAGATAAAGCTGACGAATACAAAAAAGCTACTGATGAAGCCAAAGAAAAAGCGAAAGCCACTTCAATGTTACCAGTAGGAGTATGGGGATTTACTTCGCTTGCTGGAGGTATGGGAGAATCTTTAGAATTCTTTGAGGATTATACAGCTGAAGGCAAAAGCTTCATGAGAAGAAGCTATGCAGATGCAAAAATAACTAGCTATGCTGTAGAGATTCAATGCGAGGAACCATACTCCACGGTTCTTGGAAATCAATGTGTTAAATTACTATTAAAATCTTCTAGCGACGCTCGAATAATATATTATGTGATGGACGATAATCGTCTTTATCAGACTTTTGATGATTCAGGAAACCTTACAGACGATGATTTAACAGCCTATAACAATGGAAATGTTTTTGAAAAAACCAATTAATTGTAATTATTATCTATTTTAACAAGGGGTTTATTATGAAATGCTCAAAATGTGGAAAAGATCTTGAAGACAATGCAAAGTTTTGCCCTTCTTGTGGCGAAGTATTATCTGACGAAAACCTAAGCGTAAAACAATAGTTATTGGCGTAGTTATTGCAGTTGCTGTTTTAGGCATAGTTGGATTTTTAATTGCATTTGTTATAGGACAACAAAACGCTCAAATAGATTATCAAATAAATTTGTTGGTAGAAGCCCAGGATTATTCAACAAAACAGTCTTCTAGAATTCCAATAGAAATTGTTGGTAAAGATTTAAATATATTTCCGTCAAACATAGGATTAACAAATGCTGTTGTTGTAAAATCATCAGCTAATCGAGTTTGTTTTTCTGTATCATCTGCAGCAAAAACAGTATAATGAATTATATAAGTTTTAGACTCAAGAACTGGTTCGCCTGCTATAAATTCTTCTCTTGAAAGATAAGAA
>JAKSUU010000085.1 GCA_024408695.1 Coriobacteriales bacterium
AAAAGATGAACTTTTAGACAAAATACTAGTTGCTAAACTCAATTATATGAATCCAGCGTTTATAGAAACTGCAATACAAAAAGAAAAACGTGTTAGTGGCTTTTGGACTATGTATAAAATTAACAACCCCGCAAAACTCTCAGATACCAATCTAGAAAATCTTAAAACCAAATTAAAATTTCACAATTCAGTATGCTTTGCAAAAGACATAAATTCTGATTATTCTTCTCGCACGTATTTAGAAAAATATCAAGTCCGGGATTGGTCCAAACAATTAAACGAATACTGCATTGATATAGAAATAAGCTTTAAAATTTTGCAGCTTCTATCTACCAATGAAAACACCATTGAACATCGCAACAAAAACAAAGACAAAGGTTATGATTTATTGAGTTTCGAAGAATTTACTCAACTTATTAGAGACATTAATAAACATAAAAATGAAGAATTCAACGAAAATGCAAAGTGGTGGCCAAGGAAAAAATTTGAGTGCAACAAAAAACTAGATGATAAACAATCTACGTTCAGGCAAGCTTACTACAGGACTAGCAAATATATAGAAAAATATATTAGCGAAAGACAGTTAGAAGAAATTCTAGAAAGCAATGACTATGAAGATCGCGAAAAAACACTCATCCGTAACTTTTTTGATAATAGTATGCTTGAAAACATAGAAGAACAAACACTCGCTCTATTATATTTGGCTATAGATTACGCTAAAGCAGCCCCAAAAGACATCGAAGAAGACTGGTATAACAACGACAAAGAAATAAACGAAAACGTACTTTTATTTCCTAAAGAAATCCTCATTGCTCTTGACTATCTTATCAACAAAAACAAGCTAAAACCACAAGAACACTTACAAGCTATCAAAGACAATGCGCTTGCAAACAAGGTCCGCCAGGCGCGTTTACAATTTATGATTGAAAACTCTTACGATACACATGATGATGAATTCAAAAAAGAATTAGAATTTCTTAAATCCTAAAAATTTACTATAAATTTTAAATTAAGGGCACAAAATGTACAAACCAAAACCAATAAACACAAAAGATGTTCACTTACCAGAAAAACTTAATGCACTCTCAGAAGATCTTGCACGCAATGTTCACGAAAACTGGTCTTTGGCGCGCATAGCTGAAGGCTGGACATATGGAAAAACTCGCAACGACGAAAAAAAACAAACTCCTTGCCTTGTGCCTTACGACGAGCTCCCCGAATCTGAAAAAGAATATGACCGCCTTACTGCCCAAGAAACATTAAAGAGTATAATTAAATTAGGATTTGAGATTATCTAATATGACAAACGATATTGCAAACACAATAAGAAAATGGATTAACTATTTTTGCTGGGTTCCACTGCTTCTTGGAACAATCGGCTTTATGCAAGATGGATTCGACTTTATAAATTCCGTTTATAACACTATAGGCCTTTATGCACTTAGCATATTCGTAGACAGTCAAAACCTATTAATTTGGATTGCCCGATACTCGGCTGTAATTGTCACAGCAAATGTTATTATTTCTATTTTTGCAAAAGCAATAAGTGGCACATCACAATTTTTCATTAATTTAAGGGCTAACTCAACTGCCATTTACACCGATAGCGACTACGGCGCAGAAATTAACCAATGTTTAAAAAACTCCTATATTGTAGAAAGCCTAACCAACAACCCTAAAATTAACACAACAATTTCAAAAAAGGCCAAACGCCATGTCTTTATATTTGAAAACGATGAAACCTCAATCGAAGAATACAACCGCTACAAAAATATTATTGGCGAAAAGCCGACTTTTATTTTATTAAACAGCATAGACTCGTTTATTTTTCGCAATCAAATAGCCGACACAAGTAAAGGTGATCAACAAGACATCCATTCAAAAAAAAGAGATTTAACAATAGTTAACATGCAAGAACTTCTTGCACGCAAGTTTTGGGAAGGCTTATATGATGCATTAATCGATTTTTCTCGCGACAACAAAGTTCATAAAATTGCAATTAGCAACTATAACGTAATCGGAAAATATTTATTTAGACAAGCTTATTTAAACAATTTATTTTCGGTAAACCAAAAATTTGAATACCATATATGGGGATGCGATAGCTATGAACGCTCTTTTATAGAAAAACTAGATGCAAAAAAGGAAACTATTAATTCTAAAGACTCATATATTATTGAAGATTCTAATTGCCAAGATGACATAAATAAGCTTGTAGATTCGGACATTGTTATCATCACGGATGAAGAAAATAGCATGGAACTCATTGAGCGCATAATACATAATTCTGCTGCAAAAATTCCAACAATATATTTTTACTGCAACACTTCTAATGCCCTAAACGCATCGGAAAGTTTATTTCAATTCGAAAATATTCTATCATTTGGCAATATAAACGACATTATCACCGAAGACAAAATTATTGATGCCAAAATTTCTAAACTTGCTATGCTTGTTGCAAAAGACTATAAGGATTATTTTGAATGGCGCGATCTTAAAAATGACAAGCAAAATAGAATAAAAGACGAGTATAAAGATGATGAATTCAAAATGGAACTTGAATTTAAAAAATTATACAGAGAATTCATTGACGAAAAATTTGGCAAAAACTTAAATGAAGAAAAAATTCTAGAAGATGCAAAAACTAATTGGTATGAAAACGAAGCAACAAAAAGAACAAAGAATAATGTTTTAATTGGACCATTCGAACAAGGTTCAAATGTTGCAAGAGCAATTCACTTACCTATCGAACATAAACTTAAAAATAAATACTATTCGAATGCAAATGAGTTGCCTAAAGAATTAATGGAGTTAGAACACATTAGATGGTGTCGTTATTATCTCTATAATAACTGGGAATATCCAACACAAGAGGATATGAAATTAGACAAGATTGAAAGAAAAGAAAAAAAGAAACATCAATGCCTGTTAAGCTATGACGAACTTTCAACTAACGATAAGTTTAAAGATGGAATCTATAACCAGCAAATAGAATCAATTATAAAAGGAATGCTTAATAATTAGAACGCTGGGGACGCAACAGTAAATTGGTACAAAACATATCAGGTATTATTTGTACCATGTGTTCAATTTTTTCTTAATTTAGTGCCACGTAATTTTTGATTCTCACCATAAATCTCAGCTGGCTTACCCTCTTTTGGTTTTCTATATCTGGTTGGCAAAAGAATTAAAAGTATTAAAATTGCAAAATAAACAAATAAGCAGGTCATACCTGGAATTGTATTAAGCACAAGCTTTAAGGCACCCAAAAAAGGAATGCTATAAACCACTTTGCCTATTAGCGTTGACATTGCATTGGTTTCTGTAGATAAATCATTGGACAAGGCCAAGGCTCTAGGGCTTTGAGGATTATCTGATTTTGTTGTGACTGTATAAGCTGTTGTATCAACGCTAGCGACACGTTCAATCATAAAGTCGTTTTCTGCAACCAAACCCGTATCCAACGACGACATAAATGCAACTGTATCGCCTTCTTTGTAATCATAATTGTCTACTTTTTTACAAATTACAAGACTGTTTTGATTAATGCTTGGGCTCATATTATTTTGATTAACATTATAGGTAGTAAAGCCAAAAAGCGTCACACCGTTCATAGCAAACAAAGCAAGAAAGCTTAAAACTAAAAGAATGCTTGCAAAAGCACAAAGTATTTTTGTTCCTAGGTGATTTTTCACTAAAATACCACCAAATTGTCTCGATGAATAAATTCTTGTGCCTCACGCAGACCAATATTATCTTCTAAGATTTTACTTGAATAACTAGCAATGCCACGAGCAATTAGGCGTTCATATTTGTCGTAAACATCTACAGGTTCGCCTTCTTTAAATGAACCACTCGAAGACAAAATACCAACAGGTAAAAGTGAACTACCTTTTTTCTGTAATGCCACAACGGCACCATCATCACAAACAACCTTGCCTTTTACCTTGGCACCAAGAGCAATCCATGACTTTTTAGCTGTAAGCCCGCTCGACGCATCATCAAAAAAGGCAGTGCCAACAGCCTGTCCGTTTAATGCATCACGCAGGTTTTGAATATTTGCACCGTTGCACAAAAGCATTGGAATATTTGCTGCTAATAACACACGCGCACAAGAAAGTTTTGTAATCATGCCTCCGCTACCACGAACACTGCCAGCACCTCCTGCGCTTTTTTCAATTTCTTTTGTAAGTTTTTTAACACGTTTTAAAAGCTTGGCATCTTTAAATGTATTTGGATCTGCGCTATAAAGACCATCGACATCGCTCAATATAATCACATAGTCGGCATTAATTGATGTTGCAACTAAAGCAGCAAGCGTATCATTATCTCCAAATTTAATTTCTTCAACGGCTACGGTATCGTTTTCATTTATTACGGGGATGATATTAAGACTAAGCAACCTATTTATGGTGTCGCGAGCATGAAGATAACCGCTACGATCTGCAGTAGTTGCACGTGTGATTAGAAGTTGAGCTACAAGCATTTCATAATCGGCAAAAACGTCTTTATAAGCATTAATTAGATCGACCTGACCAATTGCAGCAGCGGCCTGCAACGTAGGCATATCACTTGGACGTTTTTTAATCTTAAGCCGTTCTAGACCTAAGCCAATTGCTCCACTTGATACAATAATAGGACTTACATTTGTATGTTCGCTAAGCTCATGAGCAAGATTGCTTAAAAACTTGCGTTTTATTTTACCATCATCACTAATAATTGAAGATGTACCAATTTTTATGACAACTCTTATCTTTTCCATTGTATTCATAACTTTACTATATAAATATTATAACGCAACACAAGGGGGCGGTAACCTTAGTGTTGCAAATTTCCGCAACACAAGCGAGACGGTAACCTTAGTGTTGCAAATGTTGCTATACATCCCAAAGCGCAGGCTGAAACTCAAAGCTAACCTCTAAAATACGAATCTCATCCCCTGCAACAGCTCCACTTTCAACCAGCCTTTTTTCAACCCCTGCCTTCTCAAGACGACTTTGCAAAAACAAAACCGCCTCATCATTATCAAATTCAGTTTGCATAACCATACGCTCAATTGCAGGACCGCTAACTCGCCAAATCCCACTCCCGATGTTTTCAACCTCAAATTTTTGGTCACGCTCAAGACGTCTAGCCTCCCACACCTTATCGTAAGAAATTTCTTGTTCAACCGCTAACTCACTTCTAAATTCATGGACTTTTTGAGCAACAAAATTTTTAAGATTCTCAACACCTGCATGAGTTGCTGCAGATACTTCAAATATAGGAATAGTAAACTTATCTAAATATTCACTCGGAACTTCATCAACATTTTTATTAGATAAATCAGCATAAGACAAATCTGTACTTTCAAAATTATCTTCAATATATTTTTGCACTACTCGTTGCTTTAGTGC
>JAKSUU010000086.1 GCA_024408695.1 Coriobacteriales bacterium
CCATCGCTCTTTGCAATATTGGCAACTCTTTCTTTAGCAGATTCAGTTTGCAAACCAGATAGGCCACCTTGCGCTATGCAAACCCCGTCTGGATTCACCATAGGAACTGCATAGATTGCACAACCTTTCATTAATTGCGAATAACTAGAATTCTTATAACTCTCATCTAAGGTTAATTTAGTCAAAAAATCAGATATTTCTGAAATTAATACTTGTGATGTTCTCCATTCACGCGCATGAATTGCCGCTGTTACAAATATTTTTTTTGAAGCATCTTTGTCTCCAATAATTAAACAGTCAACATTTCTTTTATCGACCGTTGTTGTTAAAACGTCACTTGTAACATACTGTGGATATTTCGATTTTAATGCCTCAATATCATTTTGTAAACTATCATAAGTATAAAGTTCAGAATTTATATCTGCAATAATTTGCAAATCTTTCTTAACATTATCGGTTTTTACTTCTGCATCCTTTGATTGGTTTGAATCTAAAGAAGAATTAGAGCCACAAGCAAATAAAAACATACAGCTCAACAATAAAGTGAATATTATAAATCCATGACTTATTTTAAAGAACTTATTCATATTAGTCCTCGCTTAAAATACTCTATGCTGGAGTCAAATACTCAGACAACGAATAACCATAATGTCCATAATATTTAATATAGTAAAAACCGTTTGATGAATTTGAAATATAAGTTACATAAGAGCCAAGAGGAATAGTACAAATGGTAGATGCGGAGGTGTTAGGAGACGATCTTAAACTAATCCATTCTTGACAATTAACAACTTTGTAAGTTAGACTTGAATAATTTTTGGACCCACCAGTATATACAGAAGAAAGATATGACGCTAGTGCATAGCCAGTATCTCCAAGATATATAACTTTATAAAACCCATTACTAGCGTTTTCTACATAAGAAACACAAGCGCCTAAAGGAATTTGGCAAATTTCGGAAGCATTAGTTGAGGGACTTGTCCTTAAAGTAATACTTTCTTTACAATTTACCACATACATTGTAGAGTATGTTGTGTCCTTACTCGGTAAGTCTTCTTTTGGTTTACTTTGCTTATCTAAGCTTAAATAAGACGCTAAAGCATAGCCATTTTTTCCTAAATAACTAACTTCATAAAAACCGTTTTCAGCTGTACTAATAACAGATACTGATTCACCAAAAGGGATTTGACAAATCTCAGAAGAATCAACATCAGGCTTTTCTCTTAATGTTATACTTTCTTTGCAATTAACAACATAATATGTAGTGTATTCAACAGGTTTAGAGGAGTTTGTTTCAATCGTAACAGTATCTTGCTTATTATTTGAATTAATCATTATAACTGCAATTATTGTTCCGGCTATAATAACTAATGCAATTAACAAAATTATTAAAATTGGAACTAAACGCGAGCGTTTTTTAGGGTCATTGTTTAAGGCACTCTCCTCTAAAGTTTCGCCCTGTGTATTCCCCCCGCTAACAATAGGAATCGGTGCAGTATCTGCAGGACTTACACCATAAATTGGGCCGACATCATTTGATGAATTATTTTGAATGCCTTGATTTGTATCAGAAACATCTCTGCCACAATTTACGCAAAACTTTGTACCTTCATCGATTTCATATCTACAATATGGACAAAAGGGCATGTTGCTTAAACCTCAATTCGCATAACCACAGTAATTTAAAAAGTATTTCGTTGGTTATTCAACAATACACAATTATTGTAAAAAGTATATTTGAACAACAAATGTAAGTGTTAAAAACTATTTAACTATTCTTGTGCCACATTCACCACAGAAAAGAGCACCAGGTTTAGTTGTAGCGCCACACTTTGCACACTTATGAGCTTCTGGAAGATTTGAAACTGAAGAAGCGGGTGCTGTTGGTTGAACGGGTGTAGCATTTTGAGTCGCTGTTGCTTGGGAACCTGTAGCAACTGAAGATGAAACTTGATTTGCACCTTGTGCATTCTGAGAACTAGCGCTAGCAGCTTGTGGTGTTGAACTATTTGGACTTGTACTTTGTGTAGTTGCCGTAGCACCAGAAGCACTGCTAGGTAATTTTTTATCATCTGCATCAGACTTTTTACCAGTATCTGCGTTTTCTGGCTCAGGTAATTCCACTTGACTTTCTAATAATTTGTTTAATCTTTCCATGTCAATCTCTGCAAGTTTTTCAAGAGCTTTTTGAGTTTCTTTTTCAATAGCTTTTTGGAAATTTAAATAATGAAATAATTTAACAAGTAAAAAAATGCCAACAATAGCAAGCACAATATAAATAAAAATTGAAAATACAGTTACAAGAACAGCACCAGTTGCTGCACTCTGCACAGCATTTGAAGCGCTATTGTAATAAGAATTATAGTTTGAAGAGCTAGCTAAAATAGAAAACAATGTAAAAGTATTAGGCATGATTACCTCCTTTATAAATTAACTAAACATATTTTAAATCAAAAATTAAAGAAATTAACTGTTAAAAAATTTAAACGGTTATTTTACCTAACTGTTGCATTTAACGATCCGGCAAGTTTTTTAATAATTTTTTGATGTACACTGTCGGCTTCTTCGCTGGTTAGAGTTTTATCCAAGCTACGGTAAGTTAAACGATATGCCATAGATTTTTTGCCCTCGCCAACTCGTTTTTCATCCCTGTATACATCAAAAAGTTGAACATCTTCTAGCAATTGTTTACCAGCTTTTTTAATGGTGTTAAGGATTTTTGCGGCCGAAACATCCTCATCTACTACAAGAGCTAGATCAAATTCAATTGCTGGGAACTGTGGAATTTCTTTATAAGTACGCATAAGTTGAGACAAATTAACAAGTTGCTTGCATTCAAATTCAAATGCAACAACTTGATTTTCTATATCAAATGCCTCGCATACAAGTGGATGAATCACACCAATCCAACCAATGGAATTTCCATTTACAATAACATTAACTCCGCACCCCGGTAAAATCCATGCATAGCTGTCATCAACATCCCTTAGCATATAATCCTCTATACAAAGTTCACGAAGCAAATTTTCAACTGTGCCTTTTGCATCATAAAAATCTACTTCGCATGCCTGAGTGTTCCAGCCCTTTTGGGAGATAGATCCACACATAACCCCACAAAGCATATTTTTTTCTTTTACGCTATAGTCATCCCCATGCATCTGTTTTGTAAAGACCGCACCGCGTTCAAATAAAAATACATCACTTACGCCCCGATTAACATTATAATTAACACTTCGCAAAAGACCTGGCAAAATACTCTGACGCATAACAGACATATCACTACTCATTGGATTAAGCAAAACAACATTGTTATCTGCATCTAAGCATGACAAACGTGCTTTTTCAATATCATCTTTGTCTGCCAAAGAATAGGTCATAGTTTCATTAAGACCACAGCTGCGCAAAGTTTGCGAAATCTTCTTATAGATCTTTTGCTCTTTGGTCTTAAGACCAGCGACAGCATTGTGTGGCAAAGCAGATTCAATTTTATCCATGCCATAAATGCGCAAAACTTCTTCCGCAAGATCTGCCGCGCGAGTAAGGTCAAATCTAAATGTAGGAGTCTCAACAGTCCAAACATCACCAGCCTCTGTAACCATGCAGCCCAAATCTTCTAGGATTTCGCGTTGTTTTTGATTAGAAATATCTGCGCCAATAAGGTCATTAGTAAATTGTGGATTATATTCAATTGACCAAGGTTCAAATGGATCTGGATAGACATCAATGTATTCTTTACAGTAAGTGCCACCAGCAAGTTCAGTGATTAGAGCACAAGCAATATTGCATGCCTCATCACATAAATTAGGATCAACGCAACGTTCAAAACGCATTGATGATTCGCTACTTAGGTTTAAACTATGACTAGTTCTTGTGGTGTGACCCATGTCAAAGCAAGCGCTCTCAAGCAAAATGTCGAAAGTATCATCACTTACTTCACTATCAAGTCCGCCCATAACCCCAGCAAGTGCAACCGCAACATCACCATTTGAGATAACAGCCATATCAGAATTTAAAGTGCGCTCAATCTCATCAAGGGTTGTAAATTTTTCGCCATCACTAGCAGCGCGAACATTTATATTAACTTTGCCATCTGCACCCTTATTTAGTTTGGCAAGGTCAAATGCATGTAAAGGCTGGCCAAGTTCAAACAAAATGTAATTTGTTGCATCGACAACATTATTAATGCTTCTGCAGTTCATGGCAGTTAGGCGCTCTACCAACCATTCTGGAGAAGGTCCAATCTTTACGCCTTTAATAACATTGGCACAATATCGATAACACAAGCCAGAATCTTTAATTTCAACATCTGCATAATTGCAAGCATCATCATCTGCAACAGCACCAGGCAAGGCGCATGGTGCCTTATATGTATGTGGAACATGATACATGGCTCCAATTTCTCGAGCCATTCCAAACTGAGACAAGCAATCCCCACGATTAGGAGTAATTTCAAGATCAATAATTGTATCACCACTTGCAAGATAATCGCTAAATGGCATTCCAATTGGAGTATCGGCAGGCAAAACCATAATACCATCATGGTTGTCTCCAAGACCAAGCTCTCGCTCAGAACAAATCATGCCACAGCTCTCAACGCCACGAAGTTTAGTCTTTTTAATCTTTGTGCCATCTGGCATAACAGAACCTAAAGTAACAACACAAACCTTCATATCTGCAGCAATATTAGGAGCACCACATACTATTTGAGTATCTTGTCCATCACCAAGATCCACAATGCAAACATGCATATGATCGCTATCTGGGTGATCAACACAAGATTTTACATAGCCAACTACAAAGCCTTCATAGGTAGCCCCTGTTGTTGTGCCATCTTCGACTCCGCTACCGGTTAAATCTAGACGATCGCAAAACTCTTTAATATCACTTGGAACTTCTACAAATTCTTTTAACCAATTTAAACTAATAAGCATAATTTATCCTTTCTACGCCAATAACAAATTAATACTGACGCAAAAATCGCATATCGCCTTCTAGTAAAATGCGCAAATCTGGGATATTGTAGCGCAAACATGCAAGACGTTCAACGCCTACACCAAAGGCAAAGCCACTATATTTGTTTGTATCGATTCCAACATATTCAAAAACATTTGGATCGACCATGCCACAACCTAAAATTTCAACCCAACCTGTATTTTTGCAAAAACGGCAACCATCACCGTGACAAACGCCACAACTAATGTCCATTTCGGCACTTGGTTCTGTAAATGGAAAGAAATGTGCACGAAGGCGAACTTCACGATCTGGTCCAAAAAACTGCTTTACAAAATACTCTAGAGTGCCTTTTAAATGCGCAAAAGAAAT
>JAKSUU010000087.1 GCA_024408695.1 Coriobacteriales bacterium
GCAATGTCGATTGGTTTGCGGTCATTAGAAAATTCATCTGCAATTGCAAAATAAATGCTACTTGTAATAACTAAAAGAAATAGTGCAATAAAAAAACTTGCAATGATTTTATGAATAAATAAAGGCGTAAAATGTGTTCTACTCATTCGGCCCCTTCGAACAAATCACATATATATATAAGAAAATTTATTATACTCTTTTCAAAAAATTTTTAATTAACAAAAAGAATTCTATCTTATAAATGAACAGTTTAGAAACCACAAAAAAGCATTCATCTGTTGGTGACACTTTTAGTAAAATTAAATTGTAATTTCTTTTTCTATCGACAATCTCCAAAAATAAATACTTGCAGTTGTTGCATAAGGATTGTATCTTTTTGCATAACGTTCAAATTTTTCTTTTGTAAGATCTTCTGCATTTAACTTATAAAGCATGCACATACCACGGCGTATTGCAGCATCACCATAAGAAATAACATTTGGCCTTGCTAAAGCGTGGATTAAAAACATTTCGGCTGTCCATTTTCCAATCCCACGAATTGCACAGAGCTCATCTATTATTTCTTCATCAACTTTTTCTCTTAAACTGGCAAAATCAAGTTCGCCACTTGCTACCTTTTGTGCAAGGCCAATCATATATTCTGCCTTTTTTAATGTTGTTCCACACGCATGCAAATCTTCAATATTAGCCAGGGCTAACTTTTTTGGATTAATGAAAATATCTCCGCTTTTTTGATCCTTCAAGCCGTATTTCTTTTGAATGCGATGCCAAATACTATGTGCGGCACTTAAACTAATAAGTTGATCATTAATCGCGTGAATCAGCATAGTAAATGGGTCTGATTCTATAAATCGTTTTGGTTTAATTTTGCGCTCATTAAAATATTCAACTAACTGTACAAAGCGTTTGTCTTTCGAACACAAATGTTCAATTTCATTATGTCCGTATTCAAATATTTCCAATAATTATATAGATTTTCAATTTAACATTAAACATTATATAATTAGAAAAGTTTTCAAAGAAAGGACAAAAATGAAAAGATTAATTTCATTAACAATGGTTCTGGCTTTAATTTGTGGATGCTGTTTGTTCTGCGCAGGTTGCGGAGTAGACCCCCATGCCAAAGATCGCGAAGACATAAAAGTTTTAGGCCAAACATATTGCGATGCGATGACCTCAGGCGATTATGATAAACTCATGAACTGTATGGATTCCACAACCTCAAGCGTTACAACAGGAACCGCCGATCTTGCCGAAGGTATTTGGGGCTTACTTGGCGTAGATTTAGACCTTAAGGGCCTTATGAGCAAGCTTCAAAGCTATTTAAAAAAGAGCGGTATAAATATTTCATATGAATTAAAAGACGCAAAAGCCGAATTTGAAAACGACTGGAAGGCGCAAGCTCATTTTGATATTCTTGTAAAAACCGACTACAACGGCGAAAAAAAAGAGCAGACTATTTCTCAAAATTTTAACTTGACTAAAGAGGGTGACAGTTGGAAAATCGATAACTCTGAACAAACTATGCAGCAACTGCAAGATGGTCTTGGATCCATTGGTGATATGGCGGGAAGCATGTTTGGTGGCTTTGGAGATATGCTAGGCTCTTTATTCTAATCCATATTTATATAAGCTAGATAAATTCTTCTACAAAGCTTTAAAAGTTTAATTCAATAAATTTTAACAAGAGAATTACGAATTGTTTTTTGAAATTTTTTATTGCATTTTCTTTTAATGCTTGTATATAATAGTATTTCAGCAAAAAAGCATTTTGATTACCTGTGCAACCGCGCAAGTAACATTAAAAAAACTAAATATGTCAAAACAAGAAGAAAATAAAGAAATTTTTGATGATGCTACAGGCATAGATGAGCAAGCTGTGGAAATGCGCGACATTGCCGACGAACTCGAAGGCGAAGGCGCAGATTTATTTGCAGCTACCGTCGAAAAAAACAAAGCCCAAAAAAAAGAGCCAAGCCCCGAAGAAATTGAATTTCAAAAACGCAAGGCAAAAGAAGAAGAAAAATCAAAAAAACAAGTTTTACAGTTTGAAAAAGCTAAGCTCAGCCCTCTATTATTAAAATATTCAATTCCTGCAATCATTGGCATGCTTGCAGGAGGCATACAAAATATAGTTAATCGAATTTTTGTTGGTCAGGCTGTAAATTCTTATGCACTCGCAGGCGTTCAAATTGGCTTTCCTGTTATGGCATTATTCATGGCCTTTTCTTTTCTAATTGGCATGGGCTCTATGCTCTTGATTTCCGTTCGTCTTGGTCAAAAACGCAAAAAAGATGCAGAAGAAATTTTGGGGCAATGTATTTTGCTTTCGGTCTTGGTGCCTACCTTTTTTAACGTCATATTTCACATTTGGATTGATGACATCTTAGTTTTTATTGGATCGACAGAAACAATCTTGCCTTACGCTCGCGACTACTTTAGTATCTTTATGGTCGCCATGATTCCATTTAGTGTGTCTGCCAGCGTAAACAATGTTATCCGTGCGCAAGGTGCACCAAATGTTGCAATGGGCACTCAAATTTTAGCCAGCGTTTTAAATATCATCTTTAACTACTTCTTTGTCATGATTTTTGGATGGGGGGTTAAAGGCGCCGCGCTTGGCGTATTTTTAGGCAACTTTATTTCGCTCTTTTGGATATTTGGCTACTTTATGTCTAAACATAGTTACTTAAAGGTTCACGCAAAAAACATTCGCATTTTTCCTAAGGCGCTCAAACCTGTTATTGTAATGGGAATTACTCCATTTTTAATTCAACTTGCTAACAGTCTTCAAAACTTTATTATGAATATCAATCTTGGCACCTATGGTGGCGACACCGCCCTCAGTGCTCTTAGTATTGTAATGAGTCTCTCAACCATTTTGCTTATGCCACTACTAGGTTTTAGTCAAGGTGCGCAGCCCATCATTGGCTACAACTACGGTGCTGGTAACTATAACCGCATGAAGGGCACACTTTTTAGAGGCATGATTTTTGCAACAATTGTATCTATTGCAAGCTGGCTTGCCATTTGGTTTTGGGCAGAAGGCTTTGTTGCTGTGTTCATTAATAACGAGCCAGAAGTTGAGGCACTTGCGGCTCATGCTCTGCGCATATTCTTTGCCGCTTTGCCCATTATTGGCGCGCAAATTGTTGCACTGTCCATCTTCCAAGCATGTGGAAAAGCTGTTCGTAGTGCCTTTTTATCGCTTTCGCGCCAATTACTTTTCTTCATCCCCTGCCTTTTGATTCTTCCAAATTATTTTGGACTAGAAGGATGCTGGATAAGTGCGCCAATTTCGGATTGCCTAACATTTGTAGTTACAACAATTTTCTTAATCTTTGGCCTGCGTTCAATCAAACGCGAAATGGAAGAAAAAGGCGTTGGCAATTTAGTCAAATAAAAACCTAACTTTTCTATCTTTTCTATAATGTGCAAAAATTAAAGTCAAGGTAATTTGGCATATTTATGAATTATTCACAAAAAATAAAAATTGCAAACCGAGAAGCAAGGCAAGCACTGATTGGGCTTGGTGCTGTAATTGTTGTTTGGCTAATATGCGGTTTTGGACTAAGCGTATTTGATGTATTTGTTTTTGGGGTTCCGCTCTGGGCTTTTTGTGGAATACTAGGGACATTTGTTTGTGGAATAATTGTTGCACTTGTACTAAGCCGAAAAAGCACACATTTTGAATTTGACGATGATGCGGAATATGCAAATTCGTCAACATCTCGAGATGTCAAGGATGCAAAATAACGATGGATGCAAACACAAACATACTTGCAATTTTGCCTCTTGTGATATTTCTAATTATTGCAATTACAATCAGCATCTATATTCGCAAAAAGCACATTAGATCAACACAAGAAAAATCTGCTGTTGAATTTTCAAACGAATATTTTATTGGCAACAAAAAACTTACAGGTTTTGTGCTTGCTATGACAACCGTAGCCACCTACGGCAGTGTTTCAAGCTTTGTGGGTGGACCAGGTCAAGCCTGGGAATTTGGTTTTGGTTGGGTCTATATGGCCGTTATACAGGTAACGGCACTTTTTCTTCTATATAAGATTCTTGGTAAAAAACTTGCTCTTATTGGTCACAAAATTAATGCGATTACCATTGTAGATGTAATTAAAGCACGTTTTGAATCTAACTTGCTAGCCATAATTTCTGCACTCACAATTGTTATATTTTTTGTTGCAATTATGGTTGCGCAATTTGTTGGTGGAGCAAAAATTTTTGAAGCAGTAACAGGGCTCGACTACAAACTTGGCCTAATTATTTTTGGCATTTGCGCAGTTATTTTTACTACAATCGGAGGTTTTCGAGGAGTCGCCATCACCGATGCCCTTTGCGGTGTTATTATGCTAGCAGGCCTTATTATCCTTGGTATCGCAATCATCGTTGCAGGTGGCGGCTGGGGAAACATCATGCATACAATTTCTACCAACCATCCAGAAATGATGCAAATTGATGCTGGTGGCAAAATGCCCTGGACCCTTTATTTGTCGCAATGGCTTCTTGTTGGAATTTTTACTTTTTGCTTACCACAAAGCACCGTTCGTTGTCTTAGTGCAAAAAATACAAAATCCCTTGATAAGGCTATGGTTATCGGCACAATTGTAATTGGATTTATGATGATAGCCGCAACTTTAATTGGTGTGCTTGCTGCGGGAACCCTAACACAACCACTTAGCAGCTATGGCAATAGTATCGATAACATTATCCCTATTGCAATCGTTCAAAGTATGCCACCATGGCTGACAAGCATTGCAATTATTGGACCTATTGCGGCATCAATCAGCACAATTTCAAGTCTTTTAATTTCTGCAAGCTCAGCCCTTATTAAAGACATAGGTGGCATTATTATAGAGTCCAAAAATTTGGATAGCAATAATCTTGCTATGTCAGAGGCAAGCCAGTCCGAAACCCTGTCCTCAAGCATGTCATCAAGCGCACCATCAAGCACGCCCGCAAGCCAGTCCGCGAGCCAGTCCGCAAGCCAACCATCAAGCACCCCTGCACAAAAACAGTTGAATCCAAAATCTATTGCCTTGGCAAGTCAAATTGCTACTCTTGCTCTTGGTATTTTGGTAATTGTCCTCTCCCTCATTCCACCTGATGTAATCTGGAAAATCAATATGTTTGCATTCGGCGGACTAGAAAGCTCATTCGCCATTGTTCTTATACTCGGATTATTCTCAAAAAAGATAACCCGAGCAGGCACCATAACAGGCATGCTCGCAGCACTAATATCTTATTGCACCAGCATGGCCATTGG
>JAKSUU010000088.1 GCA_024408695.1 Coriobacteriales bacterium
ATGTGATTTGGCTCCTCTTCATAATCCTGCAGCTTTGCAGTGTATATTAAAGTGCATGGATCTTATGCCATATATTACCCATGTTGCTGTTTTTGATACCGCATTTCATCAAAGTTTGCAACCGCATGCTTTTATGTATCCTTTGCCTTATGAATTTTACACCCGTTTTGGTATTCGCAAATACGGCGCTCATGGCACCTCACATCGATATATTGCAATGCGAACAGCTCAAATGCTAGGCGAGGATTTATCCGATATAAAAATTATATCTTGTCATCTTGGTAACGGTTGTTCACTAACTGCAATTGACCATGGTATAAGCGTTGATACAACTATGGGATTTACGCCTCTTGGTGGTGTAATGATGGGTACTCGTAGTGGTGATTTAGATCCAGCTGTTATTACGTTTTTAATGGAGCAGGAAGGGTATACTCCAGCAGAAATCAATGAGCTTTTAAATCGTGAATCTGGTATTTTTGGAGTGAGTGGTTTATCAAACGATATGCGTGATTTAAACGAAGCAATAGATCGGGGAGACGAAAATGCAATTTTAGCTCACGACATGTATATTTATTCTATTAAAAAGCAACTTGCTGCATATGCTGCTGTTATTGGTGGCGTTGATGCCATTAGTTTTTCTGGTGGTATAGGAGAAAATGCTGTTCGTGTTCGTCGCATGATTCTTTCTGGTCTTGAACCTCTTGGCATTATTTTAGATCAAAAGGCTAATGAAGTCCAAGGTAAAGAATCTATTATTTCTTCTGAGAATTCTCGAGTAAAAATTCTTGTTGTTCCTACAAAAGAAGAATTGATGATTGCTCTTGATACTGAAAAACTTGCAAGTGGCCTGGATCTTTAAGATTTTTTTCAAGTTTTCATATAATTTACAAGCGAATATTTAAAATTTTTCTATATTTCCTATTAAAAATTTAAAAAAAATGCATATTTTTATAATAATTTGCAATTTTGTTATATAATAATTTTTCACTGGTTTAGAGAAAAATGTATGGTGGAAAATAAAAAAATAAATGTTGCGGTTGTTGGAGCTGCTGGTTATGCCGGTATTGAGGCTGTTAGTTTGCTACTTAAACATCCTATTTTTAATTTAACCTGTGCTACTTCAGATAGCGATGCGGGTAATTATCTTAGCGATTTATATCCATATTTAATTAATAAATGTGATCTAAAATTTGATCATCATGATGTAAGTATTATTGCATCAAAAGCCAAAGTCGCCTTTTTAGCTGTGCCTCATACTGCAGCATTAGACCTAGCTCCAAAACTTTTAGATGCTGGTTTAAAAGTGCTAGATTTGTCTGCAGACTTTAGATTAAAAGATATAAATGAATATGAGGATTGGTATCAAACAAAGCACACTCAAACAGATTTGTTAAAAAAGGCTGTTTATGGTTTACCAGAAATCTTTAGCGCAGATTTAAGTGCAGATTTAGATCTTGTGTCTTGTCCTGGTTGCTACCCAACAGCAAGTGCCTTGGCTGCATTTCCAGCACTTAAAATATCTGTAAAAAATGATTGGATTGCAGATAACACAGTAGTTGTTAGTGCGCTTTCTGGTGTAAGTGGAGCAGGTAAATCTTGTAACGCAAAAACTCATTTTTGCAATTGTGACGAAAATGTTGGCATATATGGTTTGTTGCACAGACATACGCCAGAAATTTCACAAAGTTTTTCTTTAATTGCAAATAAAAAAATTAATGTTTGCTTTACTCCACATTTGGTTCCAATTAGCAGGGGGCTTTTATCTACCGCTTATATAAAATTAAAGAGCGACGCGGACTATACGCAAATTTGTCAAGAATATGTTGAGTTGTATAAAGATAAAAGCTTTGTTAGTTATTTAGGCGACAATGTTATGCCTCAAACGCGTAATGTTAAAAACACAATTTACGCTCATGTTGGTACTTGCTTTGATTATTACAGCAATACTTTAATTGCTAGTTGTGCTATCGATAATTTATGTAAAGGTGCAGCAGGCCAAGCGATTCAATGTGCAAATATTATTTGTGGTCTTGATCAAACATGTGGTTTAGATAACTTAGGAAGCGCAATTTAGTGTATAGAGATAACATCATGAGTGAATTATTAAAAATAGAAAAGTATGATGAATGTGCAGGTGGTGTATGTGCAGCACATGGTTACAAAGCGTATGGCTTGCACGCAGGTTTTAAAAAAGATGTCAGCAAACCAGATTTAGCTTGTGTAATTTCTGAAACTTCCGCATCTTGCGCAGGCACTTTTACACAAAATCAGTTTTGTGCAGCTCCAGTACTTGTGTCTCGTGAGGTTGCGAAAACTGGTACTGCTCGTTGTGTTGTTCTAAATTCTGGCGGAGCAAATGCTGCAACTGGTGATGCAGGCATAAAAGTTGCTAACGAAGTTCAAGAATATTTTTCTTCAATAATTGGCTGCAAAAGTGATGATGTTTTTATCGCTTCAACTGGCGTTATTGGTGTGCCTCTTCCTATTTTGCCTTTTAAAGATAACGCAAGCCTTATAGTAAACGAGGCATCTTGTGATGCAAAAAGTGCAAATCTTGCTGCACTTGCAATTATGACTACGGATACTGTTTCTAAAGAATATGCCATTAGTTTTGATTGTGAAGGCAAAACTTATACTATTGGGGGTATGTGTAAGGGCTCGGGTATGATTTCCCCAAATATGGCAACTATGCTTTGTGTTCTTACAACAGATTATCCCATTTCGCATGAAGAACTCATATTAATTCTTCGTGAATGTGTCTTTAATTCTTTTAATAAAGTCACTGTTGACTCAGACACTTCAACCAATGATTCTGTTTTTATGCTTGCTAAAATGCCAGATGAGGATAAAGTGTTTATAGACGAAAATGCGGCAAATCATATTTTTGCAAGCGCTCTTTTGCGTGTTTGTGAAAACCTTGCGATTCAAATTGCAAAAGATGGTGAAGGTGCTACAAAACTTGTAACTATCAATGTTAGCGGAGCAAAAAGCAAATTGGATGCTAATACAGTTGCAAAATCAATTGCAAATTCCCCTTTAGTGAAAACGGCAATTGCTGGTCATGATTGTAATTGGGGAAGAGTTGCGGGCGCAGCAGGAAAATGCGGAGTTGAGTTTGACCAAGCATATGTTGACATTAGCTTTATGGGTATGTGCGTTTGCAAAGGTGGCCTTGCGCAGGCTTTTGATGAACAACGTGCTCTTGAGTTATTCGAAAACGACGAGATTGTAATTGATGTTGACCTTGGTTCAGGTGAATACAGCGACACTGTTTGGACTTGTGATTTAACGCATGATTACATTTCAATAAACGCAGATTATAGGAGCTAGTATGCATTTTAGAACAAAAGATTATGGATTTTTAGACAAGGATTATTTTGACATAAGTAAAAGCACTCGCGCAAAAGTGCTTGTTGAGGCTCTTCCTTGGATTGAAGATATTTCTGGCAAAACAATTGTAATTAAGTATGGTGGAGCTGCAATGGTTGATGAAAAATATCGTCAACAGGTTGTTGATGATATAGTCTTGCTTAAGCTTATGGGTGCAAAACCAGTTATTGTTCACGGCGGAGGTCCTGCTATAAATAAAATGCTTAAAACTTTTAATGAAGAGGTTGAGTTTTTAGATGGTCTTCGCGTTACAAATGACAAATCAATGGACATCGTAAAGATGACTTTAATTGGTCAGGTTAACCAGGGGCTAGTTCGTGCAATTAATATTCATGGTTCTATTGCTGTTGGTTTGGCTGGAAACGATGCAAAAACAATTATTGGTGCAAAGCTTGATGAAGCGCATATGCGCACCGGCAAGGTTGAGCGTGTTAATACTACTCTTTTAAAAGATCTTATCAATATGGATTATATTCCTGTTTTAGCAACGATTGCTTATGGTGAACAAGGTGAATACAATATTAATGCCGATACAGTTGCTGGTAAAGTCGCAGCATCGTTAGGCGCTCAAAAAATTGTTTTTATTACAGATGTAGATGGTTTTTTTACAGATTACCCAAACGAGGATAGTTTGGTTTCGCGTATGACATTGTGTGAAGCTAAAGATTTGCTCAATAATAGTCAAATTAGCGCAGGCATGATACCAAAGTTTGAAGCTTGCCTTACCGCTTTAAGCGCTGGTACAAACAAAGCTCATATAGTAAATGGCACTTATGAACACTCTCTTATATTAGAGATTTGTACAGATGCTGGTGTTGGTACGATGATTACTCGTAGCGATGGCGATGAGCAAGATCCTAATTTTGTTGAGGCGAGTGTAAGTAATTTTGCTGACAAACTTGATGATTCCCTTACCACTGTTGCAGGTGGAATCCAATATGTTCCAAAACGTAAGGAAAACTAAAACTAAAATTCTTGTTATGAGATGATAGGTAAGGTTAAGAAATAAACATGGATGCAAATTTTGAAAATATTAAAAAGTTAGATAGCGAGTATATTTTACATACTTATGCTCGCAAAAATGTTTGCTTTGTTGAAGGCAACGGCATGCGCTTGAAAGATATTGAAGGCAATGAATATATCGACTTTTTAAGTTGCATTGGTAGCATGTCTTTAGGGTATGGTCATCCTCAAATTATTGATGTCCTGTGCAATCAAGCTAAAAAACTTACGAATAGTTCAAATTTGTTTTTTGATAAAAATAAATCGCTTCTTGCTCAAAATATTGTCCAAAAACTCGGTGGTGGCTTTAAACTATTTTTTACAAATAGTGGTGCCGAAAGCAACGAAGGTGCAATTAAACTTGCTCGTTTATATGGTCGCAAAAATTTAGATGGCGCATATGGTATCATTACGGCAAAAAAATCATTTCATGGACGAACAGTAGCAACACTTTCTGCAACAGGTCAAGACTCGAAACAAGATCCATTTAGACCCTTACTTAATGGATTTACACATGTTGAAATTAATAATAAAGATGAGTTAAAGCAGGCTGTTGAACAAGGTTTTGATGAAACTTGCGCTTGTGCAATTATGCTTGAACCGGTATTAGGCGAAGGTGGCGTTTGGCCACTAGATTTAGATTATTTGCAATATGCCCGCCAACTTTGCAATGAGCATAATTTAGTTCTTATATTGGATGAGGTTCAAACGGGTCTTGGTCGTTGTGGCAAATTCTTTGCATTTGAGCATTATGACATTAAGCCTGATATTATTACTCTTGCTAAAGGCATGGGAGCGGGTATGTCTATTGGTGCTTTTGCTGCAAACGATAAACTTGCTG
>JAKSUU010000089.1 GCA_024408695.1 Coriobacteriales bacterium
AATAAATCTTTTGTTGGGTATAAAGAATGCAAATATTCCAACAACCGCATAAATTGTTTTGCATGGGGAAAGCAAAAATGCAATTACTAAAATCCATACGGTTAATGAAATGTTTATTTTGTCTTTTCCAAAATATGCTTTTAAGATTAAAGAAATAAGCAAAATTGAAAAAGCTATAATGGCTGAATCATAGGAATATGAAGTTGCTAGGTGTAGGCTCATTGGCAAAAGAGCACAAACCATAAGTATTTTTTTTCCAACAGGAGCAATTTTTGCAGCAATGCAGATAAGTGTTGCATATCCGATGAAATTAGTAATCACCCCAAAGTAATATAGAATAGCAGGGCTTAAGTTAAAAAGTCTTGCTATAAATACGCCAAACATAGAAAATATCTTTAATTGAGGAAAATTGTCATTATAGAAAAAAGCATAATCCTCTCGACTTGGCATATCGACAATGTTTGTATTCCCGTTATAGTTTGAAAAACTCTCTAAGACGTTTGCGTATTGATTTGAGCTTGCGACAATGGCATCCGATATTGAATTGCCAGTAATAAAGCTTTGCATAAATTGTGCGTCGCATTCGCGCATAGGGAGAGTGCCATCTCCATTATGCAGACCAAATAGTAGATTTACTAGTGAATATGTTGCTTGGTAATGGTAAATGCCGTCGGGGGCGCTAAATGGAGGAAAAACAAATATGTAAATTATGCCTGCAACAGCTATAACTGGAATAAATAATTTTACAATTGAGTATTTTTGAAAGAATTTTAAAATTAAAGCATAAGCATAAATAAGCAGTAAAATTGCACAAAAAATTCCAGCCATAGTTAGAATAATTTTTTGGTTGCTTATTTGTAAACAGTTGTATCCATATGCGATAATTACTGCAAAAAGAACAAGTACTAATAAGCTATTAATTAGTACTTGTTTTCCATTGAAAAATTGATTAATTGCACGTGACATAAATTTAGTTATTTATCCTTTAGATTAAAACAGATTTCTTTAATAAAATGCATACCACCCCGCCTTTTTTCTTTGGGCGGAGGCATCATATAGTTTTGACCATATAAACTTGAAAGATAATAATCATAATACTTAAAAATCTTTACTTTTCGACCCTCAAAATTTGCTGTTTTTAGTTCGTCAATAACACATGCTGGCATAATTTCTTTTTCTACGCCGTAAGTTCCAATATAAGCAACATAATATTGTGTGTTTTCTTTATCATATTTTTTTGACAACATATCGATGCGTTTAATAATCGTATTTAAATCAATTAAACTCAATGGAACTTTTGACATTGTGTATGGAATTGCTAATAATTTGTTTCTATTTTGCGGAAAGCTATAGCCACACTTTGTGCAGTATAGGGCTTGTAGCAGTTTGTGTTCTTTTCCAATTTTTATAGTTTCATTTATATCATTTGATGCCTTGTCAAATGGAAAAATGTCGATGAATATACCGCGGTGTATATCTAAATGTTCATTGTAATATTCTTTAAGCGATGTGTTTGTATTAATTAGTCGAGAAAAAATCATGCCACATTGAGGTTCGGTAGTATAGTTTTGCAAAAAATAGTGTTTCTTAAATTCCTTTTTTGCAATTTTTGTTAGCTTCTCATAATCTGGTCTTGGCATTCCCACATCAATGTCATCATCCCAGGGTATAAAACCATTATGTCTAATTGTTCCTAAAAGCGAGCCACCAACCATAAAGTAAGTTAGATTATTTTTTTTGCATACTCGAATAAATTCGTCTAGAATTTTTAGCTCGATTTTTTTGATATGTTTTATTGTCCTTTTGTTAAAACTGCCAGTTTTTGAATCTGGTTTTATCCATATATTTTTTTTGCTTTTAGTCACTTTTTTCCTACCATTTAATATCAATATTTAATTTTTCTATCATTTGTCTATATGCAGTTAGTGTTGGTTTTAAAAGGTGTGCATTATAAAATATTCGAGCTAAATAAATTTTTTCTAAGGCGCTTTTATAGTGCATAGCATTTTGCCGGTTGATGATTTTGTCGCTGTTCCAACTAGGAAAATTTTTATTTAAGAATTCTTTGTTTTCTTTTATTGCTTTGTTCAAATTTATTTTGGGGTTGTAAGAAATTCTATACATTAAAGAAATTCCTAAATGTAAAAAAGCGCTTGCATCAAATACATAGTTTAGGTCAGTATTTACTTGTTGACTTTGATATATTTTTTTTGTTTCTTTCATTGCTGCATAGCACTCAGTGATATCTTTTTTACGCAAGGTGGAAACAGCAGAATTCGATCTAATCATGTAATTTACTAAGGCCTTGTTGCAAAAAGCAATTTTTTTAGTCTTGGGATATGTTAATAGATGCATAATGAGATCTTCTGCAAAACGCGGTTTATGTTTGATTTGAGGTAACTTTTTAATAATGCTTGCTTTAAACAGTTTGTTCCAGGGCGCACCATTAAGTTCTAGCAGGCGCTCGGGCTGACTTAAAAGTTCAAAATTCGAACGTGCTTTTGTAAATTCTTCAGAAATAACTTTGTTTTTCTCTTCATTGATGCGTCTAAAACCGCATACTGTAATATCTGCATCGTTAACTAGTGCACAAGCATAAAGATCTTCAAACATTGTTGGTTCGGCGGTATCGTCGCTATCTAAAAACCCTATGTATTGACCGCGGGCAATTTTTAGCCCATCGCGTCTTCCCGCCCAGGTTCCTTCATTTATTTTGTTAATAATCACCAGTCGTTCGCGTTCACGTTTTTTGTATTCTTTCAAAATTTTTAGGCAGTTATCTGGGGATCCATCGTTTATTGCAATAACTTCAATGTCTTTAAGTGTTTGCGAAAATAAAGAATCTAAACATGCAGGTAAATACTTTTCTACCTTATAGCAAGGTACAATGATTGAAATGATTGGTGAGTACTTATCTGCTTTGACCATAGTTTTACTGCGTTTATGTTACTTATAATATAATTAAATTATTATAGCTTATTTTTGAAAGTATCGGAGATTAAAATGACATACGAACAAGCAATTGAGCGCTTAAATGTGGCAAAAAAATTTGCAATTAACCCTTCTTTAGATAATATTACTGCTATGTGTAGCGCTTCAGATAATCCTCAAAATTCTTATGAATGCGTTCAAATTGCAGGTACTAATGGAAAATCTTCGACCGCTCGTTATCTTGCATCGCTTTTAAGGCTTCGTGATATTAAAGTAGGTTTGTATACCAGCCCAGAACTTATTTTTTACGAAGAGCGAATTGAAATTAACGGGCAAGTAATTTCTCGCGATTTATTTGCTCAAGGCATAAAAAAAGCTCTTAACTGTTCAAAAGAATTAAAAATTGATGCTACGGAATTTGAACTTTTAACTTTTGCTGCACTTTGGATTTTTGCGCAAGAGCATTGTGATGTTGTTGTGTTAGAGTGTGGATTAGGTGGCAGGTGGGATGCGACAAACATTGTTAATGCAAAAGCCTGTGTTTTTACCGGCATCGATTTTGATCATACAAGCATTTTGGGAAATACCTTAGAAGAAATAGCCGCAGAAAAAGCAGCAATTATTGATAAAAATAGTGCTATATTTACCGTTAATCAACCAGTTTTAATTGATGCAATTAATGCACGTTGCCTAGAGGTTTCATGTATATACACGCCTGTAATTTTGAATGATGAATTTATTAAGGAATCTGGTGTTGATTGCTATTCTTCCGTATTTGACAAATTTCGCTTAGCAGCATATCAAAAGAATAATTTTCAATTAGCTTATACTGCTTGGCTTCAATTTTGCTATGAAGGGTACGGTGTTCAATTGAACGCCGAGCTGTGTTTTTTGGCTAGAAAGCACATGGGAATGTATGGTAATGGAAAATTTGAAGTAAATATTCCTAAAATAATTCATAAAATGGTGCTACCAGGCAGGTTCGAAATTTTGCGCAAAAATCCCTATTTAATTATTGATGCTGCACATAATCCTCAAAGCGCAAAAGTTTTAGTTGAAGAATGTAAAAAGTTTTCAAAGCTAAATAATCGCAAAATCGATACATTGATTTTGGGCATTTTAAAAGATAAAGATTATATGAAAATTATTGCTGAGTTAGTGCCTATATTTTCAAGAATAATACCCGTAAATTCAAGCTCATCACGTGCAATTTCTGCACAAAATTTAGAAGATATTTTGATTTCTTATTGCAAATCGCAAAATTTAAACATAGAAATTTTACCAGCGTGTTCTATTGTTAAGGCAATTGATTATTGTAGGGGTTTTAATGCTATAGCAACAGGGTCTATTACGGTTGCAGGCATTGTAAAAAAAGAATATCTAAATCTTTAATCTATTTAAATTAAAATAATAAAACTTATAAATAAGGGGATTTAATGGCTAAATATTTTGGAACAGATGGTGTACGTGGAGAATACGGTGTCGATTTGACCGATGACATCGTTATAGCGCTTGGACGCGCGGCCGCCAAATGTTTTGGTACAAAAATTGTTATTGGGCGAGATACGAGAGGTTCGGGGCCTGCACTTCTTAAAGCCCTGTCTTATGGCATATCTCTTGAAGGCGGTCAAGCCTATGATGCAGGAATCATTCCCACACCTGCAATTTCAATCTTAACAGCAAACAATGATTTTGACTGTGGCATTGTGATTTCGGCTTCTCACAATCCTCCACAATTTAACGGGATAAAATTTTTTCATGGCTCTGGAAGAAAATTATATGAGGCAGAGGTTGATAAAGTTGAGGAGTTAGTAGATAAATTTTTAACACAAGACCTCAAAACAAATACCAAAATTTTTGCAAAAGATTTTTACGAGCTTGGGCATGGAAGTGCTCAAGATGCATATATAACATTTATTTGTGATGCTTTTTCCGATTTAGATTTAACAGGAATTAAAATTGCCGTTGATTGCGCAAATGGTGCGTCCTATATAACTACTCCTGCAGTTTTGCTTAAGCTGGGTGCCGAGGTTTTTGCCATTAATCAAGATTGTGATCAAAATAATATTAATGTTGATTGTGGCTCGACTCACATTGAAGCACTTCAGTTGCATTTGCAACAAAGTGGTGCAGACATTGGTATTGCTCATGATGGTGACGCCGACAGAATGATGGTTGCTCTTAAAAAAGGAAAGATTGTTGATGGAGATATGGCAATTTGTATGATTGCTAATTATTTAAAAAGTGCAGATAAATTGCCCAATAACAAGGTATGTGTCACTTATCTGTCTAATATG
>JAKSUU010000009.1 GCA_024408695.1 Coriobacteriales bacterium
GTAACAACTGTAATTTCTGTTCCAGATAAATTAAACGGCGAACAAAAAAAGGCGTTGAAATCTATATCAGATCTGTTTAATGATGCAAAAGATTTACGCCCAGAAATTATTTCAGAAGTATACAAAAACAGTTAAGTTTAGGACTTAATATGAGTAATGCAGATAGAAATACTCCTTTATATATGATTAGTGTTGCAGCCGAACTTTCTGGTCTTCATCCACAAACTTTAAGAATTTACGAAAGTAAAGGCTTGGTGCGGCCTCAAAGAACAGGTGGCAATACTAGAATGTATTCTCAAGCCGACATTGAAAGGCTTGAACTTATAAATGAATTAACGCAAGAAGGTATAAATTTAGCCGGCGTTATTAGAATTATAGATTTAAATGAGCAAATAAGTGAGTTGCGCGAACAAGTTTGCGCTAGCACTCAAGATATAATATATTATAAAGATAAAGTACATGAACTTGAAATGCGTAGCGCAATAGCATCGCTTACAAAAACTCAATCGGCTAAATACTTGCCTTCTCCAAGTAAAGAAAGGGCGAGTGATTACGATGAGGGTAGACAAATTATCAATTAATGCGCAAGAAATTATTAGCAATGCTATAACTATTGCGGCAGATGCAAAAGCAGCAGAAATTTTACCAGAGCATCTTTTTTATGCAATGCTTGAAGATGAAAATGGCAACTTAAAATCTATACTTGAACGTGTTGGTTGCAATTTTTCACAAATAAAACAACAAACAAAAGATTTGCTAGATGGTGCAATTAGAGTTGAATCGAGCGCATCAAACATGCCTAACGCTAGTTCTGCTTTAGAAAAAACGTTAGACCAGGCTCTAAAGATCGCTACTATAATGCAGGATAGTTATGTTACAAGTGAACATATGCTAATTGCACTTGCAAAAGTAGGCGGCGCGGTATCTAAATTATTAGAATCACATGGTTGCACTCCTAAAGCATTAGAGGAAATTTATGATGACTTGCGCGGGGATTTTCGTGTAGAATCAAAACAGGACAGTGCTGAATTTGATACTTTAAATAAATATGGTGTGAATTTATGTGAAGCTGCTCGCAGTGGTAAGTTGGATCCTGTCATTGGCAGAACTGATGAAATTACGCGAGCAATTCAGGTGCTTAGTAGACGCACTAAAAATAATCCTGTTTTAATAGGTGAGCCTGGTTGCGGAAAAACAGCAATTGTTGAAGGACTAGCACAACGTATTGTTTCTGGTGATGTTCCTTCTACATTAAAAGACCGCGATGTAATTTCTCTAGATTTAGCTTCGATGATTGCGGGTGCTAAGTATCGTGGAGAATTTGAAGATAGATTTAAAGCACTTTTAGGTGAAGTAGAAAAAAGTGACGGGCGCATCATTTTATTTATTGATGAGCTTCATACAATTGTAGGTGCTGGTGCTACAGAAGGTTCACTCGATGCTTCTAATATGATTAAACCTGCGCTTGCACGTGGCAAGTTACATGCAATTGGCGCTACAACCCTAGATGAATATCGCAAATATATAGAAAAAGATTCAGCCTTAGAGCGACGTTTTCAGCCGGTATTTGTTGATGAGCCAAGTGTTGAAGAAACTATTTCTATTTTACGTGGCATTAAAGAAAAATATGAAATTCATCACGGAATTAGAATTCAAGATGCTGCAATTGTAAGTGCGGCTCAACTTTCAGATCGCTATATTAACGATAGATTTTTGCCCGACAAGGCCATTGATTTAATCGATGAAGCTGCATCGCATTTGCGTATTCAGATTGATTCTATGCCTGAAGAACTAGATGCTTTAGAACGCACTCTTACCCAAATGCAGTTAGAAGAACAAGCTTTATTAAAAGAAGAGGATGATTTAAGTAAGGCGCGTCTTGAAAAATTGCAAAAAGAAATTTCGGATTTAAAACTAAAATATGATGATAAGCGTGCTGCCTGGGCAAACGAAAAAGATGCAATTAGCAGGGTGAGTGATTTGAAAGCCCAGTTAGATGAAGCTCATGCACTTGAAGAACGTTATACTCGTGAAGGAGATTTGCAACAAGCAAGCGAAATTAAATTTGGTCAAATTCCAAATTTAGAAAAAGAACTCGATGAAGCGGTTAATGCTTTAGATTTAAAACAGGCAAGTGATGAAAGCATTTTAAAACAAGAAGTCAGCAGTGAAGACATTGCTGAAGTTGTAAGTAAATGGACTGGTGTTCCTGTTAGTAAAATGATGCAAGGAGAAATGCAAAAACTAGGAAACTTAGAAAATGAATTGCATAAAAGAGTTATTGGGCAAGATAAAGCCGTAGAAGCTGTTGCAAATGCTGTACGTCGAAGCCGTAGTGGACTTAGTGACCCAGATAAGCCTATTGGTTCATTTTTGTTTTTGGGACCAACGGGTGTTGGTAAAACTGAACTTACAAAAGCACTCGCAGAGATTTTATTTGATGACGAAAATGCGATGGTGCGTATAGACATGAGTGAGTATATGGAAAAATTTTCTGTGCAGCGTCTTATTGGTGCGCCTCCAGGTTATGTTGGCTATGACGAGGGTGGGCAGCTTACAGAAGCAGTGCGTAGACATCCTTATTGTGTTGTTTTGCTTGATGAAATCGAGAAAGCTCACAAAGATGTTTTTAATGTTTTGTTGCAAGTGTTAGATGATGGACGATTAACTGATGGTCAGGGCCGTCTTGTGAGTTTTAAAAATACAATTATTGTAATGACAAGTAATGTTGGAGGCTCTTTTATTGGCGCCTCTGAAGGCGAAGAATTTGAACAAAAGCTTATAGAGTCGCTTCGTGTCACATTTAGGCCTGAGTTTATTAATCGTATTGATGATATTATTACTTTTGATCAGCTAAATGTTGATGATCTTGAGCAAATAGTAGAATTGCAACTTGCGGATGTAGTTAATCGCCTAAAAGACAAAAGAATAGGCTTTGAAATTTCCGACAAGGCAAAAGAGATTCTTGCTTTAGATGGTTTGGACCCTGCTTTTGGTGCACGGCCACTAAAACGTTTGATCCAAAATAAAATTGTTGATAAATGCGCAAATTTAATTGTGAATGGTGATTTAAAAGAAAACGATTGCATTGTTTGTGACGTTGATGATAAATCAAATATTGAGATAAAAGTTAGTTAAGTCTCATTTTTTCTTTTACATCTTTAAGCCGCTTTAGTATATAATTTTTGCTCCTTTTAGTGTTGTAAAAAATTAAAACATGCCGACAAATTATATTTAAAAATTCACTTTTGCTATAAAAAGCATTTGGGTATTTATCTAAGAAAAAATCTAAATATTCAAATGAATCCTGAGAAAGTGTTGCGTGCAATAAATGTAAATCTATTTTACTTTTTTTGCACGCATTTTCATTTATATAGATGATTTTTGATTCAATAAGTTCATTTATAAATTGTTGGTTTTCTATTTCAAGCAATTTAACAAAATTAATAATTGTTTCAATTAAATCTGAGACGCTATTAAATAAACGTGGATTTTCGACTACTATCAAATTGAGGTTTTCATAAGTAGTCTTATCGATTTTCGAACTTAAAAAAGTCTTTTTTGCTTTTTGCTTTTGCATTCTTTTTAACCCATATAAATTATAAAGTGAATATGTAGTTTTTAGATGATTCAAAAGGAGACTTTATGGTACATGAAAGTTTTGTAGCATCCGATTTTACAATTTTTACAACAAGCGAAAGGCAAGACTATTATCGATGCATTATTGGAGAGGGATACAACTGCTATTTTACTCCGCAAAGTATGCTTGAGTTTTATAATAGTCTGCACAATCAAATTGTTGCTGGCTGTAAATATATTGTTGTTGATGAGCGTCATTTTTATGATGTTGAAGATTTGTGTACGGCCTTGTTTTATTTTCAATTTAGCGATGTCGCAAATTTGCACAGTTATAATGTATTTGTATGTATGAGCGATCGTTTGCCTGGAGACGAGTATTTAAATTTTATTGTTGCCGATTGCGGTATATATAACATAATCTATGATTGCAATAATTTAATGGATATTTCTGTTAAATTTAAAAAACTTCTTATGCATTCGAATAAAAAAAATGATATTTTTAATCTGTATACGTTGCCTAAATTTGCAAAAATTTCAAAGAAGATATTTAGATCTATGGATTTAAATAGCAATTTGCTTAAAGATTTTATTTATAAAAAATCTGAGTCTGAAAGTAGCAATGAAGACTATGAAACAAACTGCAACAAGAAAATTTGCGATAGCGATTCTTCAGTATGTAAATCAATGGATGACAATTGCGAAAACTGCATATACATTTCCACAAAAGACAATAAAAAATATTTAGATATAAAACTTAGTTTTCCTGTTGTTGTTGATTTTTAGATTGGTTTTTTGCATTTTTGTTAAGCATATTTTCAACATATTCATCCATGCCATAGGGAACATATTTTAGAGTTTTTAAATCACTTGGCAGATAATCGTATAGGCTTGCGAAATATGGTGACAGCAGTTTGGAATGGTCTTTTTGTATATTAGCATTATTATTGAACCTTGCGCATAGAGAATATATTTTTGCGCCCTTTTTTTGAAGTTTGATTTCGTATTCTGTAAAGACCTCACTGGTGTCTATTATATTGTTCAAAAAATACGAGTCATTGCTATTTTTTGAACATTCGAGAATTGCGTCCTTTGAGTTTTTAGATGAGATTTTGCTAGCCATTGTTTTAAAAACGTCATCATAACAATTGTTTGGAGATTCATAAATACAAAAGCAAGAATTGATAAATTGCGACTTGGCGTAAAGGTAAAGTGGTATGGAGTCTGTTTTAAAATAAAGGCAAGAATTGTTTTTTAAAATTTTGGAATAATTAATCAAATTTTCTTTATTGACAAGGCGAAGGTTTTCGTGGCGTGCCTTAGGTTGCGGGGTAGGGAAATTTAAATGCATTTGGTCGATTTCACCATCGTCAAAAATTTCGGAAATATCTAATGAGTTTGCTTGTATAAAAAAGACATTGTTTATGTTTAAATCTCTTGTTTTTTTTACGGCTGCAAGTATGCATAAAGCTTCGTAGTCTATGCAGATAAAAGCGGTGTCATTATTGTGTTTCGAAGCTTCTAGCGCAAAATTACCTTTACCACAGCCAAGATCTAAAACAATATTTTTTACTTGACAAAGCTCATAAATATATTTGTGCCACTTACCTTTTAAAGATTTAGGATTGCTAATAATTAAATCATTATAGGCTTCTAGTTTTTGTTTAACATTTTTTGGTTTTCTTGCACGCATTTTAATTGCTATTTTTTGGTACTATATATTTTATGCAAGATTGTATTTCTCCTTTAAAACATCTTTACATTTAAAAAAATATTTTTTTTATGTTTTTTATAAAAACATGTTTTTAAATAAAACATAAATTTCAGACCTCAAAATATATTATTTTCATGGTTTCCCTGGTAGATTATTTATTCGCTTTGAACAAAGGAGGATTAATGACTTTAAATATTGCCAGGGCACCAAAAGCTAAAGAGGCACAAGAATACATGATTATGCTAAACGGCATTTCAAAAATCGCTTCTGAAAAGTCCAAGAAAGGATCTAAGTTATTTAGGCGGCCATCGCTTAAATTAAAACGGAAAGATTTACAAAATTCGCAGATGGAAAGTATAAAGCAAAAGATAAATAAGAATTGGGAAAATGAATTTAGAGAAGATAAAAACTATGTTGAAGCATTTATATTAGATAAACCCAATCAGCAACAAATTAATCTAGAGCCAAATACTCTGCGAAAAAAGAGTCAAAATTTAAAACGCATAAAAACACTAGAAATAAGCAATAAAGATACAGGCAAAGTTCCCTGCTTTCAAACTCTGAAATTTAATTCATATCTGACACAACAAGATTATTTTGCTGATTTCTATTATATGGAAAAGCAGGAATATTGTGATGAAGAATTCGATTATACCCAGCTGTATTATTGTATTTATCACAATCATTTTTTGCAAGCAAAAGCCTGCAATCAATCTCAAATTTCGAAGCTCGCCAAAGAAAAACCTAAGTTGGCTTGTCAAGATAAATATGAAAACTCTTTTACTTCAAGTTCTTCAAACTGTTTAATTTCTTACCATTTGAATAAATCTAAAAATTTTATTAATTCAATATACTTTAGCAATTTTTTAACAAAAAATATTGAAGTCGCAAACGATATTTCAAAGAATAAATTGCTGTGTGGCGATGATGCAAGGGCCATAGATTTAAAGACAAAACCCTTTTCATTAATTTGTTTTGCAAGCAGCGTTTTTGCTTTGAGTTTTTGTTTTGTTCGAATTTTATCTGGTGGATTTACAGAGCCACTTGCGTTGATTTTAACAAGTTTGTTTCGTTAAAGGAGAAAGTATGTCGGAAAAAAAATATAAAAAAAATATTGTTGATAAAGATCAAATAAGAAGTTACAAGTCACTTTTGAATTTAAACTACGCCCCCGATAATGAAATTGAAAGAGTCATTAACCGGCACTCTAGTTTTTTGATTTTTAGAAACCGATTAATTTCTATTATGTTGCGTGATAGATATGTTCCAAGATTACTTTGTGCTCCAAAGGGTTTTGGAAAAAGCTTTTTAAGTCTAACGTATGCATCTCGTTTTTTTAGAAAGGAGGAGTACTTATATATTGATGCTAATGACTCTGCTTTTATAAATCAGATTGATAAAATTAAAACACCTTTTGATTTTATCAGCAAAGAAATAAAGTTAGTAATATTAGATGATCTTCCAAGTCTCAACGTTGAAAGGTCAAGCAAAATTAATGATTTTATTTCTAGCTTAGCATTTAAAAATGTTGAGTTAATTGCTAGTTGTTTGCCGTCAAATAGGAATTTTTATGATTTTTCACCCGAGACCATTTTGATAACTGCGAAAGATTTACTTTTAGATGATAATGAGTTGGCTTTTATTAACTCTGCAAAAACAGAACAAAATAATACCATTGATTTAGAAGCATGTGATATAAAAATTTCAAGTCAAGATGTTTATAAAGCACAAAGTCATATACTAAGAGACAATTTTGTAAATAATTCTAGAGACAATCGATTTGAGATGAATAATTTTGTTGACTTGGAATCTAGCAATAAAATTCAAAGAATAGGTAATGGTAATTCAAACAATTCAGTAAAATATAATAATTTTGATTGTGCTTCTAATGAAAGTTTTCTGAGTAATGTACCAGTTGTAGTATTTTCTAATAATAATTATTCACCTTATGACTGTTTGCGAAATATCTTTACAGAATCTTTAGACCATAATTTTGTGAAAGTATTAATTAGTATGCTTCTTTTAGGACAAGGCAATTTCAAAGAACTTCAATCATTAGATATAAATATTGATGAAAATTGTTATAGTATGCTTCAGAATTACTATCCAATAGTTAAGATTAACTCTTTAGATTATCAATTTAAAAGTGAGCTTTCAAATTTATCTATGCTTAAAAATAGTTTGTTAAATTTTGACATTTCTAAAGCTGTAAACGAGGGTCAGTTTTCTTTAATTCAAAAATGTATAGCCTTGTTGCTTAAAAAGTCAAATTACACTCGAGCTTATGAATTATTAGAAAATTTTTGCACAGACGAATATTGCGCTCTTTGGCTTTGCGAGTATGGTTTAGAATTAGTGGATAAAGGTGAACTAGAGTTGGTAAAATCGTTGTTGAATCGTGTTCCCGATACTATGCATTTTATGTATCCAGAAATTATAACAATAAAGGCAATATATTCTTTATATACGGGTAAACAGTTTGATGCTATTTTACATTGCAAACAAATATTGAATACTTATGAACAATTTGAATCGGATACTTATAGCAAGAATTTTGCAGTACTTTTTTCTTTGATGATACTGATAATTTTTAATGAAATAGACAAAGCAAATACTTATTTAAAAGAGATAGACAAAACAACATTAAATACAAACTTTAATGCGATTTATCTGTTGCTATTAAATCTTGATTCCGTAGCATTTCAATCGTGTTTTAATGAATTTATTAATATGACTAATGATACTAAAGTTAAAAAGCTATCAAAGTCAAAAATAGATTTACTCGAATCAGCAACTGAGGATTTTGTTGAAATTAATACAAATAGCTTTACTGATAATGTTATTTTACATATTCTATTTAGTTTAAACATTCCTTCTGTAACAGAAATTTGCATTGCGAATGCAGAAAAGTTATTGTTATATTTTTAAAGAAAAAAATCTATAAGTCTTACTGAATGTATTCTCATAGAGGACTTATGGAAAGCAGGGTATTTCGAAAGCTTAAATCCTTTAGCGCTTAAAAAAGAAGCACAGATTTTGGAGCGTTGTTTTTCTGCAAAAAAAAGATTTTACGCTTACATGGGAAAAGAAAACTGCGCAGTTCCTTGGGAAAGAGGCAAGTCTAAAAAAAGAGTTTCTAAGAAAAGGAAAAACAAAAATGTTGCTGCAGATTCAAATACTATCATTGAATATATTGATGAGCAAAATTTAGGACTTGAGCAACTTTTTATTCCTGATGTTGAGCTAGAACTTCTTGGAGATTTTCATATAAAAATAAACGGTAAAAATCTTCCTAAAACAAAGTGGGGGCGAAAACCGAGATTGCTTTTTATTATGCTAGTGCTTGCTCAAGGGCGTGAGCTCACTCGCACTTTTATATGCAAACAATTGTGGCCGAGTTTTGAAAGGCAACGGGCTATTGATAATATGTATTCGACATTAACGCAGCTTACTAATTTGCTCGGAAGCAAAGACTATATTGAAAAAAATGGTGAATATATTTCAATTAAAGCAGAAACTTTTAAATGTGATGTTTTTGATTTTGAAGCGCTTAGTAGAAAGCTTTTAACACAAAATCTATCAGCAAAAGAAATGCTTAAATTGTTTTTACGTTTAGATGAACTTTATAAAGGGGATTTCTTAGAAACTGAATATAAAAATGAATATTTTATTAATCAACGCGAAAGGTATCGTAGTATTTACATCGATTCTATGATTTCGGCATGTTATAAGTCTTTAGAATTAAAGGACAGTGCACTAGCATTGTGGTTTTCTCGTAAGGCTTTAGAAAAAGACTCAAAACGAGAAGATGTTTATTATGCTTTGATGTGCGCTCAAATTAGCGCTGGTCAAAGATGCAGTGCGATTAATACATACCATAGATGTTTGGATTTCTTACGGCAAGATTTGGGTTTGGATCCATCTATGCAAATGCAAAATCTTTACGAACAACTTATTTTGGAAAACCCTAATTTAAAAGTAATTGATGGAGCAGTAAAAGAAAAACTTGTTGTTAACAATAAATTGTCAGAGTGACTCATTATTAGTATATAAGGACAAGCTAATACTAATATGTTAAAATAATCTAAGTTTTTAATACTGAAAAGAGTCAAATATGGCTGGTTTTTTATCCAAAATTTTATCTGCTGGTGAAGGCAAAAAAATAACCGAATACCAAAATCAGGTTGGTATTATTAATTACTTAGAGGAAGAAATATCTGCCTTAAGTGATGAAAAATTGAAGAAAAAAACTGTCGAATTCAGGCAACGATATAGCAATGGTGAAAGCTTAGATGAATTAATGCCAGAAGCCTTTGCTGTTGTAAGAGAAGCTTCGGTGCGCACACTTGGTCTTAGGCATTTTGATGTTCTACTAATTGGTGGCATTGTGCTTAATAAAGGTCAAATTGCAGAAATGAAAACTGGTGAGGGTAAAACTCTTGTTTCAACTTTAGCTGGCTATTTAAATGCTATTCCTGGTGAAGGTGTGCATATTGTTACTGTTAATGATTATTTAGCTAAGCGCGACAGTGAATGGATGGGGCAAATTTATAATTTTTTAGGTATGAACGTTGGTCTTATTCAAAATGGTCAAAAAACTCCAGAGCGCAAATTAGCATACGAAGCAGATGTAACATATGGAACAAATGCCGAGTTTGGTTTTGATTATTTACGTGATAATATGGTTTCAAACCCTAATCATCGTGTTCAACGTGGACATGCTTTTGCCATAGTCGACGAGGTTGATTCTATTTTTATTGATGAAGCAAGAACACCTCTTATAATTTCTGGTCAGGCCCGCAATGCTGCGAGCTTATACAAACAGTTTGCTAGTGCTGTAAAACAATTACGCCCAGAAGAAGACTTTACTATGGATGAGGCAAAAAGAACAATTTATGCTACAGAATCTGGTTTGCAACGCATGGAAAAACTACTGAACATAGAAGATATTTATAGTGATTTATCTGGTCAGCTTTCTAATCACTTGCAGCAGGCATTACGTGCACAATTTTTATTTAAGCGCGATGTAGATTACGTGATTTCCGATGGGGAAGTAAAGATTGTTGATGAATCTACTGGTCGTATAATGGAAGGTCGTCGCTATAGCGAAGGTTTGCATCAAGCAATAGAGGCCAAAGAGGGCGTTATGATTCGAGAAGAGAACCAAACCATGGCGACCATTACACTCCAAAATTATTTTAGGCTTTACAAAAAATTAGCTGGCATGACTGGTACTGCTAAAACTGAAGATTCTGAGTTTAGAGATATTTATCACTTAGAAGTTGAAGTCATTCCTCCAAATAAACCTATGATTCGCGAAGATATGCCAGATCTCGTTTATAGGACTGTAGAAGCCAAATTTAATGCTGTTGCCGATGATGTTATTGAACGTATCTCACGTAACCAGCCATGTTTAGTTGGTACTGTCTCTGTAGAAAGTTCAGAATATTGCTCTTCTATTTTTAGCAAGCGTGGCATTAAGCATGAGGTTTTAAACGCTAAACATCATGAGCGTGAAGCTAATATTGTTGCTCAAGCTGGCCGTGCAGGTGCTGTTACAATTGCAACAAACATGGCAGGTCGTGGTACAGATATTTTACTAGGTGGCAATCCAGATTATTTATGGAAAGAAATTCTTGCACAAAAAGGTATTGAGCTCGAAGATGCAAGTGATGTTCAAATTGAAGAGGCTAAAAAAGAAGCAAAGACTATTTGCGCGCAGGAATCTGTAATTGTAAAACAAGCTGGTGGCACAGAAAGACATGAATCTCGACGTATCGACAACCAGCTTAGAGGTCGTAGTGGGCGTCAGGGAGATCCAGGTTCCGCTCAATTTTATCTATCATTAGAAGACGACCTTATGCGACTTTTTGGTGGAGATAGAATGGATAAAATTGGTTCTTTGATGGAAAGAATTGACCAAGACGATAGCATGCCAATTCAGGCAAACATGGTTACCAAGGCCATTGAATCCGCACAACGTCAAGTTGAATCTATGCATGCATCTTCTCGTAAATATGTTTTGGAATACGATGATGTAATGGATAAACAAAGAAATACTATTTATGAAGAGCGTAATCGTATTTTAGATGGTAAGAGTTATTCTGAAAAAGTTCCAGAACTTATAGATGATACCGTTACATTTAATGTTGAATATAATTGTCCTAGTAATATGGGCTCAGAGGATTGGGATTTCGAAGAGCTAAATACTTGGTATAAGGAACTTACCGGAAAAAGCGATGTAGATTTATCAGATCTAGATCATAGTGACTCTTCTGCAAAAATGCGTGATATGGTTTTAGATTTGGTTACTCAAGATTACGAGAACAAAAAGAAAGGCGTACCAGAAGAAGTGTTTACCAATGTAGAAAACCAGGTCATGTTGTCTGTTATCGACCAACGTTGGATGGCACATTTGTCCGAAATGGATTATCTAAAAACAGGTATTGGTCTTAGAGCAATTGGTCAGCGTGACCCTCTAACCGAATATAAAGAAGAAGCTTATACTGCTTTTTCCCTTCTTGTTTCTAATATTTATGAAGATTTTTTGCGCACTATGCTTCGTTTAGAAATTAATTTTCAGGCGGCACCTAGTGTTGAAGAGTTTGAAGATAATGAAGTATTAAGTAGCGCTTCTTATTCGGCGGCGGATGAATCAATTACAAGTTATTCTGTTGGCGGTGCCAATGTAAATCAAGTTCATACAGACATGAACGCTGCACATGCTCAGTCGCAAGGCCAGTCAAAAACGGTTGTCAAAGACAAAAATGATCCTTATAAAAATGTTGGAAGAAATGATCCTTGTCCTTGTGGTAGTGGCAAAAAATTCAAAAAATGTCACGGTGCAAATATGTAAATTATAATGCAAGTTTAAGGCAAAGCAAGCTTTTAAAAATTATGAAAAAAGAATATTTTGATAAGTTTGAAAAGCTCAAAAATAGATATGAAGAGATTGGCAAAAGTAATCAACTTTCTTTAAATCAAGCTGAACTTAAAAATCTTGAAGAGCAGTCATATAGTCCGAATTTTTGGTCTGATAATGCTAAAGCACAAGCTGTAACATCAAAGATTTCATATCTGAAAAACTATATTAGATCATTTGAAGAAATTCAAGCCGCTTTTGCTAATTTAAAAGCGGCTTATGAGTTTTTAGATGAAGATGCAAGTTTTGAAAATGATTTTGAAACTCTTTGTATAAAATGCGATGAGCTAATCGAAGATTTTAGCGTTTTTGCTTATTTGAGTGGGGAATTTGACAATTGCGATTGTGTTATAAGTATAAATCCAGGTGCTGGAGGCAATGAAGCGAACGACTGGGTAGAAATGCTTCTTAAGATGCTTATAAATTATGCAAAATCTAAAGACTTTAAAGTAACAATTAACAATGCTCCTGCGGCACAAGTTATTGGTCTTGAGCATGCAACTTTTACCGTCGAGGGTCCTTTTGCTTATGGGCTTTTTAAAAGTGAAGATGGCGTGCATCGTCTTGTGCGCATCAGTCCAACCGATGAAAAAAAGCGAAGACATACAACTTTTGCAGCTGTAAATGTTGTTCCTATAATTAAAGATGATGTTGAGCTTGATATAGACCAAAAAGATTTAAAAATTGATGTATTTCGTTCAAGTGGACCTGGTGGTCAGGGTGTCAATACAACGGATTCTGCTGTGCGTATAACACATATTCCAACTGGCATTGTTAGCACATGTCAAGATAGTCGCTCGCAAATCCAAAATAGGCAACACGCAATGGAAATATTAAAATCACGTCTTTATAATTTAATGAAACGCAATCAAGCTCAAAAGCTCAGTGATTTAATGGGTGAAAAATTAAATATTGAGTGGGGTAGTCAAATTCGCAATTATGTTTTATATCCATATACGCTTGTGAAAGATCCCCGCACAGGTATTGAGACTTCAAATGTCGATGCAGTTTTAGCTGGTCAAATCGACGAGTTTGTTCGAGCTTTTTTGATTTCTGGCGAGCAGTAAATTTAAGTTTATTTAATCTATGTTAGAGTGTACAA
>JAKSUU010000090.1 GCA_024408695.1 Coriobacteriales bacterium
TCGATTTTACATACAAAAGTGGCTCGCAAGAATAAATACTATCTACATAAAATGTGTGTTTTGGAAGCTCGAAATTGATGTCTTGCAAAATTTGTGTTCTATAAATAATTGAATGCATAGATAGATAATATGTCATTTTGAACTTTTTAATATCGTCCCAGGTAAATTCCCGATTTTGTGGAAGAAATTTAGTGTATTTCATAGGAACAAGCTTGTTTTTTGTAGCCTTGTTGTATACGTAGTTAGCAATTATCATATCTGTGGCAGGGCTAATGTCCGTAGCCGTTCTTGCTTGCTTGCGAATATATTCCATAACGGGAGCTGTACCCTGTTTGTCAAGATAATCGTCACTATCAACAACATTAAAATAAAGGCCTTTGGCGCTTTTAAGACCAATATTTACCGCTGCGCCATGTCCGCCGTTTTCTTGATGAATGACTTTGACTATTGCAGGGAATTTTTTCTTCCAGGCCTGGGCTTTTTTTAGGGTATTATCCTCTTGCGAACCGTCGTCTACAATTATGATTTCGATGTCATCGTCTATAGAGTTTAAATCGACTAAACTCTTAATGCAATTGTCCATGTAATCAGCAGAATTATAACAAGGAACAACAAATGTTATTACTTTTTTATTTTGCATTTAAATCCTTAGCCTTGTTCTATGTTAATAGTTGTTTTGTTCCTTTATTATTATATATTGATTTACTGTTACTAAATTAAAGTAAAACTAATGGGGAATATATTAATCTATAAAATTCAGTGTGTTTACAAAAATTTAAAATTTTTCAAAATGATTTAATGCTATAACATACAAATTTAAGAATCCGTTAACGATAATCCGGGCTTAAAATTCGAAATAATTGCGTAAATACGAAAAAATTTCGAGTGGAGAAATGTAATCCCTAAATAAAATTGATGACAGTTTTAAAAAAATTGTTGTGAGCAAAAAAAGTGGTCCGGCTTTTTACAATGAAGATGGTATTTTATTTGTTGATATTGAAGAGTTTTTATTAAACGAAAAATATACAAAAGAATAGAAGGCCACCGAATTACTTTCAGCTCTCTTTTTAATTCTGTTTAAAAATTGATAATGAATTGATTTGAGCGTTGCGGGTATACTTTAAATGCAAAATGATATTTAACTTAAACCATCAATTTGATTTTTGCTTTTACAAAATCTAAATCGCTAGAACCTAAAATTGGGATAAGTTCATTGATGGTTTTGATGTCCTTGTCCCACCATTTAAGTTTTTGAAGAAGTTCAATTGTTTCATCATCAAAGCGCATCCTTATTTGTTTTGCCGGATTGCCAGCAACTTTTGAATACGCTGCAACATTACTAGCTACTGTTGAATTAGCGCCAATAATTGCTCCGTCGCCTACGTGAACGCCGGGCATAATGGTAACATTTTGTCCTATCCAAACATCGTTGCCTACAACGGTGTCGCCTTTTAGCGGAAGCTCATAAGTTTTTGGCGCTAGGGCAGACCCCCAGCCACTTCCCATAATGTAAAAAGGATAAGTACTAGCGCAATCCATTTTATGGTTTGCGCCATTCATTACAAATTCAACGCCCTTTGCAATTGAGCAAAATTTACCAATTATTAATTTGTCTCCGATAAAAGGATAAAAGTGCGTGACGTGATCTTCAAAATTTTCGGCACCTTTTGGGTCGTCGTAATAAGTGTAGTCTCCAATAATAATATTAGGATTTTTGACAACGTTTTTTATAAAGCACACGCTGGGTATATCTTTGTTAGGAATTACTATATTTGGATCTGGGCCTAATTGTTTCATATGTTTATTATCGCGAATATAAAAATTGTTGAGCGCCTAAATCAGTAGAGCCTTTTTACCATGCCTTACAAGTATGCCAACCATCATATGTATAATGAGCACATTTTTTGCAAGTATCACGCCCGGCATAATCTACAGCCTTGTCCCAGTAAGGACAATCTATCCATTCTGTTTCGTAATTCTCAATAGGATGATTGCCTCCTGTAGTGTTTTTTAGTTCTTCATCTGCAAGTTTTTTCATTTCTTCTTCGTTCATTTTTACCTCTATTCACTGCACTACTGTAAGTATATTATAAATCAAAAACTACCAGGCTACTGTGATTTACTATATCGTTTTTTACTTGATACACAAATGCAAATAATGAATGTTCTTACTTTTATATAGATAATTGGTCGCAGGGGCAAGATTTGAACTTGCGACCCCAGGGTTATGAGAACGCGTTTTTTATTTATTCTAGACTAAACTAGTTTACATTATTGCATAATTGAATTGTCATTGTTCAATTTAGTTTAAGGTGTGATATAATGCTCAATTGAAATAGCGTTGTTGTTCTAGGTGCCAAATAAGCGATACTGTATTCAGTTATTGCAATAGCGGCTTTTTACGATGCAACCGTAGCAGTGTTCTTGTTAGAGCAAATAGAATTTAACGAGAAAGAGAGGTAGACATGAAAAGAAAAATTGCCGCCTTTGCCGCCATTGCAGTGCTGCTGTTTGCTGCCGCATTCCTTGCCTCCTGTTCACCCGGCGGGTCGGGTTCTACATCAGGCAGCTCGAGCGCTTCGTCGGGCGGGTCGAACGGGTCGGGCGCATCAAAGGCCTCAAGCGACTTTTACGCCGTGCAAAGCTTTACCGTCCACTACACCGATGGCACACTCACTAGCACGACATACACATATGAAAACGGCGCTATTGCCAGCGAAGCGGTTAACTCGCAGGGCACGACCACCAAGGCGAGCTATGCGGATTATGATAAAATCGGCATGCCTTGGGCAGAGACCATCAACGGCACTCGCTATGACTTAAAAATCAACGCCAACCCCGCCGGCCTGCCGCTGTCGCTTGGCGTGGACGGCGCCGCAGTCAGAACCGAATACGAATACGACAGCAATAACTCGCTGAAGACCTGCACCGTTGTCAACACTTCAGACAATTCCGTGTTTACAAAGGTGTCCTATGGAGAGGACGGCTATGTTTCGACGGTGCAAAACTCTTATGGAGATGTTGCAAGATACACATACGATAAAGGCTCGGATGGAAAGATTTCAAAACTTAAAATAGAAAATACTTTATCAGATGGCAACAAGGTGAATGCTGATTATTCTGTTACTGTAGACGAGGTCGGTAACGTCACTGCGCTTGTGGATGCTGACGGTTTTAAGGTGTACGAGGCGCATTACACCAAGATGAACGATGCGACGCTTTATGTGAAAACGCTTTACGGCTCGCCAATTTGCTATTGGGGCTAAACTTTTGATTGCTATAGATTATCGGCGGCGGATGCTTTTCCCAGAGATTCTATGCGGCCTGTCAACTCTTCATTGGGGTTGAATTGTATTTTTCAACATCGGCGGGTTGTCCTCCAAAAGCGTCTTCGCGCCTCGCCGATTAGTAAACGGAGGTGAACCATGGGGTTCTTTACCAAAAAAGTTGTGTGTTCAAAGTGCGGCAACGCGTTCCGCGCCGCGCGCATCGGCATCGTCAAACCAGTTGACGGCGACATCTGCTATGACTGCTTGAAGCAGGCAAACGCTTACGGGCTGACAAAGACGCGCAAATGGAACAAGAAGGGCGGCAAATTCTCCATAGAGAGAAAAAAGGATTTAACTGTGCAAGATTTTATTGAATTCGACCAAGTAATTGCAGACTCAAATACAGCCTTTCAGCAGTTTCATGAGACAAGCAGGTCTAAGGGCTCGGATGCCTGGGTGGCCGCCGATACTGCACATGGGCTGTTCTATGTGGAGAATCCCACTGACGAGTGCGAGCGCAGCATGGTGTTTCGCATTGACCAGATTACAGGGTTTCGCGAGGTGCACGATATGTATATCCGCAACCACTTGCCCAAGTTCGTTGGAGGCTGCGTTTGCATAGAGCTTGCCAACTCGCCCGTGGAATGGCTCGGCCTTTACCCCTGCGGCGGAGAAGACCCCGAATGGGCCATGTCAAGGGAAGGAGTGGCGAACAATAACCGGCCAGTAATTGAGTTCCTTGAGGAGTTGACAGGCATGGTCGCTTTAGAACCCGTTGAAGAGGACAAAGGTATAGCAGCTTATGCAGGGTAGTGATGCTCTGTTAATACCGCAAGAAAACCACAGGTTCAGCCTGTTGTATTTTGCAATTGAAAAAGTGCCACTCTATACTTTTATATAATTAAAGCCTATAAGAACATTTTTAAAGTGTTTAAAGATATAGGAGCTCTTATGTTAATAAAATGTCCAGAATGCAATACTGAAGTTTTAACATATGCTGATACTTGTCAACACTGCGGATTTTTCATCGTAAACTGTATAGACAATACAAAACTTAAATTATTGTTTTGCAAGTAGCTCTCTCATGTGATTTGCATAAATCTCGCATACATCTGCTGCTGGTCCTTTAAACTCTTTAGCACGACCAATCATAAGAGAATCTTGAAAAATCTCTGCCACTATACTACGGGTTGGAATTTCAGACGCTACCATTTTAACCAAACCGTGTACATTATCTGCAACCGTAAAAACTAACTTTTTCTTGCGAGGATAAGCGATAATAACACAATTAGGAGTTGCAGGTAAACAAATGTATTCTTCAATTGAACCAGGCGTTGGTTTTCCAATTTTATAGTCACAGAATTTTTCTTTATCCCAATTATCATCCATAAATTGCTTCATTTCTTCTAAAGACCAAGTAAAATCTACATCGATTACTTCTCTACCTTTGATTTTGAACATAGCTAAAACCTTTCTATAAATTTAAACTCTTATGAATAAATATAATAACAAATAATAAAATTTTAGATAATTGTACTGCAAAGACATATATGTTATGCTAAAATTTTGATAAGAAATTATGTAAAGGAAAAATATGAAAAGTAAACTATTATATATTGTTCCTGTTTTGTTATGCGCAACGCTATTTTTGTTTGGTTGTGGAAATTCTCAAGACTCTAATAATAATTCAAGCAACAAAAATGAAAATGCAGCAAAAACCATTAATTTTGAACTTAACCAAACGCTTAAGCACGAAGGACTCTGCGAAATGAGTGGTCTTTATGCAGAAGTTTTAGACGATGCAGCAAAAGCAGATGGTTGGGTCTATTATTACACAGACACCGACAAAAGCCC
>JAKSUU010000091.1 GCA_024408695.1 Coriobacteriales bacterium
TTTTGCAGAAGTTTTCATTTAATCACAAAACAAGATGCTTGGTTGGCGAACAAAATATAACAGTTTCCTTAAGTCCCCATTGTTATATAACCTGGAACGCTTGGCTACGAGGAAAATGATGCAGGGTCTACGTCCCTGTGCGTCATTCATACTGAAAATTTTAAACAATATTCCTCAAAATTTTCAGTGATGTACGTTGTCAAGTTCTGATACAGAACAAAAATAGCAGTTAAAAAGTGAATCATAATACATGTATTTACAATTTCCACATATTTGTTTGGTTGGCGACCCTTGAGAAGGAACCGAATCGTCTTTTCTAAATTTGTCACAATCACAAGCGTAATTATAGGTAACTATTCGGTGTTCAACACAATCACCTGTCGGTTTGTCTAGCATGTTTTTTCCGCCAACAACATCTGACATTTGGTCGTCAGTCAATTTTTTTTCATTTAATGGATTATTGTTCATTTTAATTATCTCCCAATTTCATTTTAAGACTGTGCGCAATAGCATACGCCTTTTTTATCATCTGCATAAAACCATTTACACATGCCACAATATCCTGGTTCACCTCTTTCAATATGAGAATAATCAAGTGACTCATATTTATAGCAACCCTTAGGACATGAGTTGCATGTGACTACTACATGACCTGTTGCGTCACCCGTAGGCTGATTATGATAAAACTTCCCACCAGCGACATCTGACATTTGGTCATCAGTTAAATTACCGTTTTCTTTTAAATTGTCTTGCATTTTTTATCTCCTTTCCAGCAATTGACAATGTCTATATAACAGTTGCCTCCGTCCCCATTGTTATATAACAGTTGCCTCCGTCCCCATTGTTTTATTTGTGGCGGCGGCGAGTGGCGAAATAGGTAACGCAGGCAGCGAGTGCGACAACCACAAAAATGCCTCCGATAATTGCAAACATCTGCTTAGGGTCCGCATAAGGTTTAATTGTTCCAGAATTTAAGCCGTCGACAGTCTCCATTCCTGCTTTGTAAGCCATATAGGTGTCGCCCGTAAATTTAAAGCCTGGAATACTAGCAATTTCACTTTTGATTTCTTCTAACTGCTCAATAGTTGCTTGGCTGGTTTCTGGGTTTAAAATCGCTGCTTTTAAGGCGTCTGCATCAGGCCAAAGCGAAGTGATCTTTTCGTCAATTGCTCTTTCGTTATTAGTTTTACCATCAGGAATACGTACAAGATAAGCTTGCGAATTTCCTGCGCCGGCTTTATTAAAAGTTAGTGCAAAAATATTATCACAGCCATCTTTGCCTGTTCTTTTAATTGAATCTATTTCTACACCGCTTTTTGTTGCAAGATCAAAATCATTAATAGTATCACCATTATTAAAATGCGAAATTTTAATATTTTTACGAGAATTTTGCAAAGTTGAAAGTAAAATAGAATTTGCACTTAAATCTTTATCACCTTCACTTCTATGAAGAATCTTTAAACGATTGTCATTAGACACAGGATTTAGCTCTACTGTATAAACAGCAGCCTTTTCAAGAAACTTATTAGAAGTACAATATACCCAGCCTGAAGGAGGGCCTGCACATCCATCATCATTTAAAGCTGCGATTCTAAATTGATAAACAGGCAAATTAGATAAATCGCATCCATTTAATTTATCTTTGAGCTCAGCGTTTGCTTTTTCTATATCAAAAACATAACTTAAATCTGCAGTAGGCTCGCCAACAGGCACCACTTCTCCATTTACAGAAGTATATACTTGATACTTAGTGCCATCTGGGTTGTCACCAGGCTTCCAGGTAATTACATAACTTTTAACATCGCCGGATTCGTTTTCGTCAGCATATGCATAAGGCGCAAGCCCTGTGGCACTTGCAACTTGCTTGCCAGCGCCTGTTTTTTGTGTGTTTTCAGTAGTGCTTTTATCATAACCATTATTTTTATCCGCGCCATTAGTTTGCGTGCCACCATTGGTTTGAGCGCCATCATTTCCCTGTGTGCCAGCATTACCTTGACCGTCACCATTGCCTTTACCACCATTAGGATCTTCAGGAGGATCTACGCCACGATAAATATTGCTTGTACTAAATCCGATAACAGGAACCTTATGACCATCTATTTCTTTCATGTTAGAATCATAGCAAGGGATCTCAGACTTCCAGCAACCAAATTGCCAATCTAATTGATAACCATTAGCCGCATCATCATTATAGTTATAAATATCACAATCAAATTGAAATGTGGTAGATTGTGAAATTTGTTTAGACTGTCCCCAAGCATAGGACCATTCTTTTGATACACCAACTCTAATATAGCGTTCTGTTCCCTTGCTTTTATCAACACTTTTATTACCAATCCCATTACTAAATGAAAAAGTCATGCCATTGTCATGCTGAAAGCTTTGCTCTTCCTCAAATGTTACATCATGTAAATCATGCTCTGCACTACCACTAGATGACCTCGATTGTGTATGCGTGTTATATTTACCAGTCCAAAGAACATCTCCTTCAAAGGAATCTTTATAGTTTTCAGGTTTTCCCTCGTTATCGGTTAAATACGCTTCTGTTATCTCCGTTAATTCTCTAACACTTTCATCATTACCTATTAAATCTTTGTATGCTTTTGCAAGTACATTATAATCTTTAACCCTAAAAGTTTGAGCAAGAGGTTTACCTACGCAAGAAACTGAAAAACTTTCTTTTTCCCATTCGTTAGTTTCATTATTGAAAATGTCATATAGATAAATATTTACGGAAGGACGATATAAATAAACTAGATTCTCATCGCCCGTGCTTACACCAGAGCCAGTCGAAACAACATGGCCAGCACGATATTCATTTGTAAAATGATCTGTAGTAGCAGCAGTTAAATTATTTTGTCCATAATATCCATAATACGAAACTGACACCCCATCAGAGTGACTCGAACTTTCGTATAGCCCTTGCATAGAACCTTCTTCGTGAGTAATAACTAAAGAAGTATTGTTATCATTTTTTTTATATTGATTTACTTCACTAAAATATGGACCAGCTTGGAGTATAGCTAAAACCTGGGGATCAGCCCAATCGTACATTTTTTCTTTATATTTTGCAGTTAAACCATCGTATTTATTTGGCGTAAGACTGCAATAGTTATCAGGTCCATTGTAATCAACGGCACAACAAATACCATATTGATAATGATTTCCAACAGCACCGCTTTGATTATAATCATGAAACCCTTTTTCGCCTTGGACATCTTTACTCGAAGCCCAAAATAGCTTTGAGTTATCAAAACCAGTATCAAAGGGACTGTCTTCCATGATATTAGCATTTGGAAGTCCAGTATTTTGATTATGAGCATTTTGATTTAAGGCAATCGTACAATGCGACCAGAAAAAGTCATTGCTGCCCTTTTCTTTTCTTAGTTCTCTGTAAAAAATTTGCTCATAACCAGATTTATTTCCATCAAAATTTCCAGTAGCTATAGCACTTATAGAAATAAAATTTTTTGAGAAGGAATAGCCCGCCCCAGAAGAATGTTTAGTATCAAGATAAGAATTTGCATATACCCTTTGTGGGTACTGTGCCTGAGGCTTCCATTGGTAAATATCTCCATCAATCATAAAGTAAGCTGCATTACCTTGTCCATTCATATATAGAGCTTGTGTTGCTATAGGACTTTGCACGTCTTCGCCCGAAGCATCATTACCATAACTTTGCATTCCATTGCTTTCTGATTTTTTAAGATCTCCAGACTCGTAATACATATAATCAGTAAAATAACATTGCTTCAACTGCGTGCAACTATCTTCAGGATCGGAATTAAAACAATCATAACGAGCAAAAGCCAAATCATAATTGGGAATATTTTCGCCATTCCAATTTCCATTGCCTTGAATATCTATAGTGCTTAATGAACCGACAACAATAATACTATCTAAACCTGTTTTATCAAGTCTTCCCACTGCCATATTAGAATAAAATAAGGTCTCTGTTTGCGTTATTGCAGGCTTTACACCATTGCTACAGACGCTATTTTCAACATATTTGGCGCTATCTTTATCAGCACTATTAGATAAAAAGTTTGAACCACCATTTTTGCCAAAACAAATACTCAAATATGGTACTTCCACTCTATAAGAAAAAGAGCTTGCACAATTACAAGTTTCTGTACTGGATAAAACAGCTAGGTCTTCGGCGTTGTCACCACCAAAATTTCCTGTTTTTAATATTGCATGTAAAGATCCTTTGCCCTTATCTTTGCCATCACAGGCATCATAAATAGAGCTTGCTTTAGCTACATATTCAGGATTAAGAAGAGCTTTTGCTTGATCTTTGGATTTTTGAGTCGCCGTTATATCTTTTCCTGAACTTTTCACATCATATTCAACTATTCCCCAATCGCTACTTTGTGTGGACCAGTATATACAAACGGTGTCTTTGCCATCACCATCATAATCCCCAGCAGTTACAGAAATTTGATTTTCGACTTCGTCAAAACATGTATCACCTATCCAAGACATTTCTCCGACATCTATAATTTTTGACCAAGCAAAGTTTTCGCTATTGTAAACTATTAAAACAAGGCGGTGATCATATGTTTTTCCTTCTATTGTTGAATTGTGAATATAACCAACAATTGCAACATGATCATTACGTAAATTGCCATTTGGCGAAAAGCTAACTGTATGAACAAAATCTAAAGAGCCAATATAATCAGGATGACTATATGGCGCATATTTTGACCAAGTGTCACTTGCCGTTAAAGTGTCACCAATTGCTACGGTACCGCTAGAGGATTTGCCATAATTACTAAAATCTATCCGTTCGGACTTCTCGACAGGCACAAACTCCTTGTCGGCGCCATGTCAATAAGGATCTGTTGTATCTTCATCAAAACCACTTGGCGCACTAAAATCTAAAAATTGCCAGCCGACTATTTTGTCTTCTGCAAAAGCCTGAGCAATGCCACCTCCACTAAAAAGTGCATAACTAAGCACCAGCGCAAGCGATAAAAATACACAGATGATTGATTTTGAGATTTTGGAAATTGAAGCTTGTTTATACATGTTTACCCCCATTCAAAGTATACTTTGGATATAAATAAAAACAAAGAAATTTTAATTAAACCTAAAGATACGCAAGATGAT
>JAKSUU010000092.1 GCA_024408695.1 Coriobacteriales bacterium
TGAAAGTCTTACAAAAGATGACTTAGATGAAATTTGCGCAGATAAAGAGCTTTATATAGTTGAGGGCGAATGTCATAGTGCTTGGGTTAATTCTTTATTGCTAAAAAACCAAGGCATTACTGATGAAACCCCAGATATCGCCCCTGGTTTAAGCTATTTTGAAAAAGATGAAAATGGTCATAAAACGGGTTATTTAATTGAGATGACAGAGGCAAGAATTCTTTGAGCGTCTGCTAACGATTTGACAGATGAACAAATTGAAAAATCAATTAAAAAATTTATTGATTATGAAAAAGAACAGGGTGTAGTTGCTGCTTTTGAGGCTGGAACACCTATGCTGGGCGACTACCATGAACGTGTATATAAAATAATGCGCGAAATGGATAAAAGAGGTGAGTTACCAATACTAATTGATGGTTGTTATTCTGTTGCTGACCCACGAGATGTAGATAATGGCATCGAAAACGTTAAACGTTATCGTGATGAATTTGATACGGAACACTTAAAAGCACGTACACTAAAAATTATGATGGATGGCACTCTTCCTGTTCACACTGCGTCTATAGTTGAACCATATGTTGACACTGGTACCTCTGGTGGACAGGTGCTCAATACAGATCAAGTTGTAGATATGCTTAAAAAACTAAACAAAGAAGGTTTAGACTTGCATGTTCATACTGTAGGAGAAGCTGCATCAAAAACCATACTTGATGGTGTAGAAATTGTAAAACGCGAACTTGGTGATGATTTTAAAGTCCAGGTTACATGCGCTCACTTAGAAAATCAACGAGATGAAGACCTTGGTCGCTTTGCCGAACTTGGCGTTATTGCAAACTATACACCATGGTGGCATGCTGGTGGTGGCTCTGGCGGAAGCGGTACTGTTGAAGAAATGGCAGAACTTTTAGGACTAAAACGCGCTACCGATATGTATCGTTCTAAAACTGTATGGGACAGCGGTGCATTAGTAACATGGTCAAATGATTGTGTTGTGTTTGAAGATTTTGATGGTTGGAGCCCTTATCTTGGTATGGAAGGTGGCATGAGACGCCTTTTTGACGAACATTCTGCTGTTAATGAGGTCGAAAAACTGCACGAGATGATTCCAACTGAAGAACAAAAGATGTCTATAGATGAAATGATTTTAGGCTACACAATTAATGGTGCTAAGCAGCTTAAAATTGCGGATAAAAAAGGATCCATCGAAGTTGGTAAAGATGCAGATTACTTAATCTTTGACGAAAATCTAACAGAAATAAGCCCAGTTGGGATTAGCCATGTTCGTCCTAAAGAAGTTTGGTTTGCAGGGGAGTTAGTTCACAAAAAATAAAGATTATTGCTTTGCCGGTGAGCTAGTTCATAAAATAAGCTTTAATGAATTGCTTTCAATTTAAGGAGAGTTGACTATGAAAGTTGATAAGATTTATAAAAATGCAAATGTTTTTACATCCGCAGCGCGAAATTTTCACGCCAGCGCTTTTGCTGTAAAGGACGGCAAGTTTGTTTTTGTAGGCGATGAAGCAGGTCTTGTAGATTACGAAGGTGATGTAGTTGACCTTGGTGGAAGATTTGTTATGCCAGGTATTATAGATTCTCATATTCATATTGCGATAAATACTATTCTTGAATATACACCCGAACTCGTTCCGATTGTAGGTGATGGCAAACCTGAAATTTTAGATTTTATCCGTAGTTTTATAGCTGAAAATCCTGGTAGATCAATTTATAAATTTGTCCTTGGTTTTTATTTTTTGCATGGCGAAAAATTGACTTGTTGGGATTTAGATAAAATTACTACTGATGCCCAAATTGTAATTATGGAATCAGTAGGTCACAGTGGTTGGGTTAACTCCAAAGTTTTGCATGACTTAAACGTGAGTGATGATATTGAAGATATTTCGCCTGGTTTAAGTCGTTATGACCGCGACCAGCAGGGAAGACTCACTGGTTTTGCAACAGAAGCAGCATTTCAAGAATTTAATTGTGGTCATATGAAGGACATTACTGATGAGCAAATTCGTGTTGCTATAAAACGTTTTTTTGATTATTGTGTCAAGATGGGTATTAGTTGCGTATTTGAAGCTGGCAGCCCAGAGGGCTTACATTACCACGATCGTATTATGCAAATTTTATGTGATATGGATGAGGAAGGCTTGGTTCCTATTAATATAGAAAGTAGCTATATGATAATGGATCCTCGTTCCATAGATAGTTGCATTGACGTTCTTAAAGACATGGATAAAAAGTATCATACTCAACACGTTCGTTGTCGCATCATGAAAATGATGATGGATGGTATTGAAAGTGGTCGCAGTGCTGCTCTTATTGATCCTTATGATGATGGAACATGTGGAGGTAGACTTACCGATGAAATTACACTTTCTAAATTACTTGTTAACTTAAATAAGGAAGGCATTGACTTTCATGTTCATACTGTGGGAGAACTTGCTGTTAAAACCGTGCTGGATGCCGTTGAGCTTGCTCAAAAAGAAATTGGCGGAAAGCTATTGATTAACGTTACATGTGCTCACCTTGGTGTTGTTCGCGATGAAGATATTTTGCGCTTTCAAACCCTTGATGTTATTGCAAATTACACTCCTTTATGGCATGGTGGAACTTCTATTCCTGGTGGCGTTGCTGCAGCCGTGGAACTTTTTGGAGATGTGCGCGGGCGCAATCTAAATAAAAGTGGCATGATGTGGCGTAATGGAACAATGGTTACTTTTTCAAGCGATAATATTTCATTTGGAGATTTTAGTAGTTGGAGTCCTTTCCAGGGAATGGAAGTTGGTATCTCTCGCAAGGATGTCACTCTTTCTCCTGTTCCTGGAGACTATTCCCAAGCCGAGTTTTACCCACCCGCAAGTGAATGCATGACAATTGAACAAATGCTAATTGGTTATACTATTAATGGTGCAAAACAACTTCACCTAGAACTTACCAAAGGTTCAATAGAAGTAGGCAAAGATGCTGATTACATTATTTTAAAAGAAAATTTGTTAAAAATTCCAGCGCAAGGCATGATGAATATAGTGCCAGAACAAGTCTTTTTTAAGGGTGTAAAAGTTAATTAATTTAATTTTTTTGTTGGTTTTGAAATGAAAAAGTGGTTTACAGTTGATCACTTTATAATTGCTTTTATAGCTGCGGTTGTATGGGGTCTAGGTTTTAGTATCCCATCTGCATTAGATGCCCCTATTTGGGTTTGTGGGCTTTCTTCGTGTGTAATTGGCATGATTGGCGAGTTCATGATAGCAAAGCCAATAATGTATAGCAGATTTGTGCAGACCAGTCTTGTGAGAAAGCTTTTAGTTTTTGTAGCTTTTATTCTTGTTTTTTTATTATTCAATTTGCTGTCCGAAATATTTTTAGAAGAATCTTTGTTTGAACAATTAGTTGAAGAATTTGGTTGGGCAATTTTCTTTATTGTATTTGGTTTTGTTGTTAGCCTTATTGTTTCTGCGAATACTAAGAGAAAAATCAAAAAGAAATATGGCAAGGGAGAAGAAGGTTTTTGCTTTAATGCTAAAGAAATAGAATATATAAAAAGTTTAAATCAAGAAAATAAAGAAATTGTTGATGAATACAATAAGTCTTTATCCGTAAAAATCAAATCTGGCATTTATGTAGGTGACAAAGAAAAAGATGTTATTTCATTTTGCGGGATTCCTTATGCAAAACCCCCTGTGAAAGATCTTAGGTGGAAGGCGCCTCAAGCGCTCGATGCGAGTGAAAAAGTGTTTGAGGCAAAACATTATGGACCATCTTCGATTCAAGTTAATTATGATGGCAATGCTTTGCAATTTCATCGTCAAAGTGAGGATTGTCTTTATCTTAATGTCTTTACGTCGAATATTCATCCTAAAGTAAAAAAGCCCGTTGTTGTTATTTTTCATGGTGGAGATTTTACTTTTGGTGGCTCGGCTAATCCGTTATGGGAACCTTGGCATTTTGCAGCAAACCATCCAGAATTTATAACGGTTAGTTTTAATTTTCGACTTGGACTTTTAGGTTTTATTGATTTTTCAGATATCCCAGGTGGAGAAAAAAGGCCTGATACTTGCAATCTGGGCTTGCTTGACCAGATTGCAGTTCTTGAATGGGTAAAAGAAAATATTCATGCTTTTGGAGGTAATCCAGACAAGGTCACTGTTGTTGGTGATAATGCAGGTGCAATTTCTATTGGCTTGCTTGCAGCTTCAAATAGGGCAGCCGGTCTATTTAAAAAGGCAATTGTTATATCTGGAACGCCTCTTAGTTCAGAACTTGGACATTCTCTTTCTAAAGAATCAGCAGAACAGTTGTTTGATAGGGTCAATGCATCAAATATGGATGATTTATTGGCTTTGTCAGAAGATGAAATCTCTGAACTAACACAAGATTTAAAGGAGTATTTGGCTTTACCTTTGTGCGATGGCTCTTTAATTCCTAAAGATGTATATGCCGAGTATACAAAAGGTGTTGCAAAAGATATTCAGTTCATTTTAGGCTGTGCAGAAGATAATGTTAATGCCTACGGCTCATCAATTGGGCGTGAGTTTGCTGAGATTGTTTACTACGAGATTGTAGAAGAATATTTAGAGCAACTTGAACCAAATATTGCAAATGAACTAAGAAAATTCTTAGACTCCGAGATCGAGCGTGTTGGAAAAGCTCAGGCGCAGGTTAATTTTGTTAATTTATGTGTTGAAGTTGTTGCGACTTTGACTTTTTCTGAAGCATTATGTAATGGTGGAAACGATGTGCGTGTGTTTTATTGGAATGTTCCTCCGCTTATCGATATGCTTGGTGCAGGAGGACTAAATATTATTTGCACTATTTTAGGCAATAAAGAAGCTGCTGTTGCATATGGAAGTGCAGTTGCTAAAAATGTGCAAGATGTTTTACAAGCTCTTATTAAAAGCTTTATACTAGGAGAAGATAAAGTTGAAACTTTTGATAATCAAATTGAAATGGTTATGGCAATTGTTTGGGAAAAATTCCCTAAGTTTCTTTCAATTACTAAGGATAAAATTCAGTTACAATCTTTAGAAGAGACAGTGCCAGCTGCCAAAACTGTGCTGGATGCTCTTAAAGCATCTTAAATTTGATTCAGGA
>JAKSUU010000093.1 GCA_024408695.1 Coriobacteriales bacterium
GTGGCCTATATTTTTACATGGTAAAGAGCATTCTTGATAATAAAGCTTTTGATACAAATATGTTTTTTGGTGATGAGAATGAGAATTCTAAGCAACATATCGCTGTTTTAATTTTAGATGCTATTTGTAGATGCATGATTTAACTGTAGAAAGCTTAAAGAAATCTAACAAAATGTGACGAAAGATTTAATTTTTTATATTAATTTATAATAATAGACTAAGTTATTTAGGAAAAATATGGATAACAACCAAAGTTTTACAGACGATTATTATGTTGATGATGAGTTAAGAAGATCTTCTTCAAGACTACGATATAATGAAACTGGCAATGCACGTTCAAATTATATTAATCGGCGTAGGTCTAGTTCAAGATACCAAGAATCCTACCAAGACTTAGAAGACAACAATTTCTCTCAGATTTCGAAGCAAAATGAGACTGCTCGTCAACAGGCAATTTTAAATGCTCAAGTTTCAGATAAAAAATATTCAAGTGTTCCATCTCATGTAGGTTCAACCAAAAGAAGGCGCGATCGTCACAACAATGATGATGAAGCGCAATTTAGCAACTTTAGCGCCCCTCGCGCTCAGACCAGTGGGGATGATATGCCAGATTATTTCGATCGACCAAATAAGTATTCACGTCGTTCATATAATTCTGGGGATGATTCTGCTTTCGGGCATAAAGAAACTCGTCATTCTAGAAATAAAAGTCAAAAAAACGAAAATGTTGATTCTTCAGATAGCGATTTTCTTTCAGCTGCTGCTGTTGGTTATGCTGGCGTTGAAACTAATGCAAGATCTAGACATTCTAGATATTCAGAGGCTCAAAAACGTGACTCTTCATCAAGAACTAGATCTAAATCACGTAAAGGTGAAAACCGAATTAACAAGGCAGATTCTGCTTCTGAATTATCTAGAGATAACGTTCAGTCTAGATATGGTAAAAATATAAAAAAGGGTGCAAGTGGAAAGAAAAAAATCTTTATTCCTATTGTTGTTGCGCTTGTATTACTTTTAGGAGCTGGGTGCGTTGGTTTTGTATTTTATGTAAATAATATTGCTTCTAACCTTAATGAAGATATGGGAATTACGAATTTGGTTGAGGAAAGTGGCCCATACTATGTATTGCTACTTGGTGGCGATTCTCGTGAAGATTCTATGCAAGACAACCGTACAGATTCTATTATGGTTGCTCGTATTGATGAGGAAAATAAAAATGTTAGTTTGTGTTCTGTACCAAGGGATTTACGCGTTAATATTAAAGGCGAATATGGTAAGGTGAATACTGCTATACAACATGGTGGTTACAATGAGGTCATTCAGGTTGTTAACGATTTGTTAGATATTAAGATTAGTTATTATGCCTTTATTTATTTTAGTGGTTTTGAGCAGCTTGTTGAATCTTTAGGCGGTGTAAACGTTCAGGTTCCAGAAGGAACATTTTATGATGGTGTATGGGTACCTGCTGGTGATGATGTTTTAATCAACGGAAAAGAAGCTCTTGTTTTAGCAAGATGTAGACATGGCAATCCGCCCGATAAAGGTGCTTATGCACTTGGTGATTATCAAAGAACCATCAACCAAAGAAATTTGATTAAGGCGATTGGAAAGAAAATTTTAGATCAAGATGTTACTGCTTATCCTGCTCTTATTGAATCTTTGTCTCAATGTGTTGCAACTAATATGAAAATTGATAAAATTGTGAGAGCTGCTTCTAATCTTAAGGGAATAGATCTTTCAACTGTTACTGCAGGACAACTACCTCAGGCTGGCATCATGTATAAAAGTCAATGGTATGGTGTATTATACGACGATGTATTTCAGGTTAATCGTGAAAACTTTAAGGCCGGAGCTGATTTATTTGCGGGCTGTAGTCGTTTCAAGGTTGAAACTAATGGTAGTGATGCTTCAAAATCTTATGTTGATGGACCGATTTATTCATATACTACATATGTAGATAAATATGGCGAATTTAAAGACCCGCCACCTGCAGAAAATTCCAATAATGATGCTAACAAAGACAATGGTTAATTTGACTAATTAATTTTGAGGTTATTATGTCTGATAAAAAATGTTATTTGTGCGGAAAAAGTGAAGGCGAGCTTGGGGAAACCTTGGTGGATTTAACTCCTCAGATTTCTGTTTGTCCTAATTGCCTAAATTCTGAAATGAAAAAGATGTCAAATATGTTTGGCTCTATGTTTCCGCCTCAATCTTTTGCTCAAGCTCAAGATGAAGCTAAAAAGAAAAAAGAAAAAGATGAAAAAAGTATAGTTGAAGTAGATGGTGAAGAGGTAGAAGTAATCGAAGGACAGGCCGTTAATGAAGACGGTGGAGACCCAGATAGTGAAGATGAAAACAATAATAATCCTTTTTCTGGATTTGGTTTTTTTGGTCCTGGTGCTAATCCATTTAATTTTGGTGCACAACAGCCTAAGCGAAAAAAACATGATGAAAATGATCCAGTTATGCAACCGGTGCCTAAACCTCATATTTTAAAATCTATGATTGATGAATATGTAATTGGTCAAGAAGATGCAAAAAAGACCATTTGTGTTGCAACATATAATCACTACAAGCGTCTTCTTGCTCAAGATAGAAGTGATATAGAAATCGAAAAAAGTAATATTTTAATGATTGGTCCAACAGGTACGGGTAAAACTTATATTATTCAAACTCTTGCAAAACTTCTTGATGTACCTCTTGCTATTAGTGATGCCACAACACTTACGCAGGCTGGCTATGTTGGTGACGATATTGAAAGTGTTGTTGGAAAACTAGTTAGTGTGGCAGACGGCGATATTGAACGAGCAGAACACGGAATTATTTACATTGATGAAATTGACAAGATTGCAAAACGTGGAATGGGAGAGGGTATTGCTGGTGGTCGCGATATAGGTGGCGAAGCAGTTCAACAGGGCTTGCTCAAGCTCCTTGAAGGATCTAAAATTGAAGTTCCACTAACTGGAGGGGTTAAATCTCCCTTTAGCCAAAATACATTAATTGACACTAAAAACATTTTATTTATTTGTGGTGGCGCTTTTCCAGGGCTCGATGATGTTATTGTAAAGCGACTTAATAAAAGTGCTGGGGTTGGCTTTGGAAGTGCTCTTAAAGAAAACTATCAAGAAGATCGAAATATATTGACGCATGTAGAGGTCGAAGATCTTAAAAATTATGGGCTCATTCCCGAATTTGTTGGTCGTCTACCTGTAATTTCTACTATGGAAGCTCTTACTGAAGAGATGCTTTTTGATATATTAATGTCACCAAAAAATGCTTTAACTAAGCAATATCAGGCTTTGTTAGGTTATGACGACGTTGATTTAGCATTTGATGATGGTGCATTAGAAGTTATTGCGCAAAAAGCCTTGGCTCACGAAACAGGTGCTCGTGCTTTGCGTGCAATTATTGAAAAGTTGCTTTTGAATATTATGTATGAGGTTCCAAAGGATGATAATATTGGAAAGGTAACAATTACAAAAGAATATGCTCTTAATCAGGGTTCGCCAATTATCGAACTTAAAGATGCCGTGCATACACCAAAGCAATTAGAAGGTGCAAAGCGCGAATTAAAAGAGCCTGATAATGGCGAAGTTGATGAAGAAAAAGACGCAAACAAAAAAAGCTAAGATAAATAATTAAAAATAGTTTTTTTTACGCTAAAATAATTAAGCGCTTTTTCTTGAGCGTATACATGGGCCGTTAGCTCAGTCGGCAGAGCAGGAGACTTTTAATCTCAAGGTCTAGGGTTCGATTCCCTAACGGCCCACCAAAATCATGAAGCATAGATACATAGATACAAAAAAGAAGCTTAGCCAGCTTGTATATCAACTTGAAAATTCTGAAATTGTTTGTATAGATACAGAATTTTTGCGTGAAAGATCTTACTTTGCCAAGTTATGCCTTATTCAGGTAACAAATGGCAAAATTAATGCAATTATTGATCCAATAGCTATTCAAGATATCAAAGAATTTGGAAAGATTTTACGAAACGAAAAAATTGTAAAAGTTTTTCATAGTCCAACCCAAGACATTGAAATTTTATACTTGGCAACAAAGGTTTTCCCATATCCATTTTTCTTTTTTCAAATTGCAAATGCGCTTTTAACAAGTAAGTTTCAAATTAGTCTGCATGATCTTGTTGTAAACTTATGTGGTAAAGATCTTAAAAAATCCGAAACTTTGTCGGACTGGTCTTTTAGACCTCTTAATCACGAACAGTTAATATATGCTTTAGAAGATGTTCTTTATCTTCCAAAGATTTATCAAAAGCAATTAAAGTCTTTAAAACAGTGTAAACGTTATGAATGGTTTTTAGAAGAAATTGATAGTTTGCGCAAAAACGTTGAGGACAATTTAAACCCACAACTTGCTTATAAACATCTAAAGAATTATAACTCGTTAACCATCGAACAACGTGCTATAGCAAAAGAACTCACCAGGTGGCGTGAAAACCTTGCCATTTCAAAGGATTTGCCTAGAGCTTGGATATTAAATGACCAAAAAATTTGCGAAATTTCAAAAAAGCCACCTACAAGTCTTGCGGAATTAAAAAAGATGTCTTTGCCTGCAATGCATTCAAGTGATAGTTTGGAAGAAATATTTAATCATATTGGTTATGCTCAGGCAACAATTTTGCCAGATCAGTTAGATGCTGCAAATGAGGAGCGGTCCGTTCCAGATGATGTTGTAGATTTGGCTATGCTTTTTATAAAGAACAAGGCGAAAGATTTAGGAATTGCAACAAGAATGCTTGCCTGCAAGGCAGATTTATCTAAGTTTGCATCTAATCCAAAAGATTCTAAATTAAACAGCGGATGGCGCAAAAAAATTATTTACAATGATCTTAAAAATTTATTTGATGGAAAGGTCTTTGCTAAAATAGATTCTGGTAATATTGTTAAATTTGTTTCGCTTGATAAGCAAAATTAGTTGACTTAGGAGGCAATATGTATGTAAATTCAGGGTTTTTGAGTTCTTATGGCTCATATTTTATTTTAATAATTGTAACTTTAATTTTAGGTTTGGCAACTCAAGGCTATATTAAGTCATCATATAGAAAATATTCTAAGTTTGCCAACG
>JAKSUU010000094.1 GCA_024408695.1 Coriobacteriales bacterium
CGCACTTTCTACAACCTGATTTTCTTGTACAATATCTAAAACACGAACCTGCGTGTCATAATTATTGTAGCCACAAAATTCTGTTTTAGGATGTTTGTTTACTAAGCTTTCAATAATATTATCATCTTCTTCCCAAGCGTTGTCTTCGCGAGCATTGCGAGCGCGCTGTTTTTGGTCTTCCATTAATTTATTAAAAGACTCAACGTCTACAGTAACTTGTGCCTCGTTGCAAATTTCTTGTGTTAGCTCAAGTGGAAAACCATAAGTGTCGTGAAGAGTAAATGCATCTTTGCCGCTTAGATTTTTGCCATCTAAAGTCCCAAGTTTATCGTTCAAATATTTTTGACCATGCGCCAATGTGCGATTAAAACGACTCTCTTCTGTGTCGAGTGTTTTTTGAATGAGTGAATAATTCTCTTTGATTTGAGGGAAATTCTTACCCATAAGCTCTATGATTTTTGGAATGTAGCTTTCAAGAAATGGAGTTTGAAAACCAAGACGCTTACCATGAAGAGCACTTCGACGAATAAGACGACGAAGAATATATCCACGACCTTCATTAGAAGGTAGAATACCATCACCAATCATAAAAATAATTGCGCGAGCGTGATCTGCGATAATTTTTAAACTAACTTGATTTTGTTCTTCTTCTAATTCTTTTGGAGTAAGAGAGCTAAGTTGCTTTCCAAGATCTACCAAGGCAGCTAGTACATCGGTATCAAAATTTGATTGAACTCCCTGCATAATTGCAGCAACACGTTCAAGGCCCATGCCCGTATCAATATTTTTCTTTTCAAGAGGAATGCGCGAGCCATCTTCTTGCTGGTCAAATTGAGTAAAGACAAGATTCCAGTATTCTAAGAAGCGGTCACAATCGCAGCCTGGCTTGCAATCAGGACTTCCACAACCGTATTCTTTACCCTGGTCATAATACATTTCGCTACATGGGCCACAAGGACCAGTAGCACCTGCTGTCCAAAAATTATCATCTTCACCAAGACGCGAGATATGGCTTTTGTCAACGCCGGTTTCTTCCCAAATTTGAGCTGCCTCATCGTCATCTGTAAACACAGTTACATAAATGCGATCTTTTTCTAATTGCAAAACCTCGGTTGAAAATTCCCAGGCCCAAGCACACATTTCGCGTTTGAAATACTTACCAAAAGAAAAATTGCCGAGCATTTCAAAAAAGCTAAGATGGCGACCGTCGGTACCAATAATGTCAATGTCATTTGTGCGAACACAGCGTTGAGTAGTTGTTGTGCCAACATATTTGTCGTCCAATTTTTTTTGCTGTAAAAAATATGGTTTAAACTGAACCATACCAGCGACGGTTAAAAGCAAAGATGGGTCGTCGGGAACAAGAGAAGAAGATGGCCAAATTTGGCAACCCTTTTCTTCAAAAAACTTTAAATAAGCATCTCTAATTTCAGCAGTTGTAATAGGTTTTTTCATAACTTACCTCAAATCTAATTAAAATCACAAAAGCACAGGGCTTTTTAGAAAATAAGTTTATCTAAAAAAATAAGTTTTATTTATCTTTTGAAACAGGAAAAACTACATCGTCGCTTGAATGTGGAACGGCGTCTAAAAATCCACGAACTTTATTTGCTGCTCGAGTAACAAAGTCGGTAGGAATTTTTGAAATTGCATTTACTGCATTGGCGGCATTACCTGCAACATCACTTACGTTTGAAACATTTTCGAGAATGCCATCGACGCGTAAAAGTTCAAGATTAACTGTATCGACTGTAAGCGAGGCTTTATCCATAATGGGGTCAACCTTCTTAAGTGCAGGAATTACTTCTTTTTCTGCAGAATCTAGCATTTTGTTAACATGATTAACCGTTGATTTAACTTTAACCAAAACAACAATTAAAACAATAACGGCTATGATTGCAATTGCAATAAGTGCGATAACCAAATAAGGTATAATTGCTTCAATTCCATTTGTAGATGCGTTCATAACAATCCTTTCAAACGCTATTAATAATTCAAATTGTAGAACTTATTATTATAACAAAAGTATGTAAGCTTTGTAAATATAGTGGTGTATAATATTTTTATTATGTTGAAAGGATACATTATGCTTAAGCGACAAACTATTGGAATTATTGCGGCGATGGATCGCGAAGTCAAATTAATTGTTGATGAAATTGAAAGTTTAAAGACGCAAACAATTGCAAAATATGACTATTATACTGGCAAAATTGGAAGATATGATGTTGTTGTTGTAAGATGCGGTATTGGTAAAGTTAGCGCCGCTTTGTGCACACAAATTATGATAGATAAATTTGAGCCAGATTTAATTATTAATAATGGTTGCGCTGGCGCTTTAAATAAAGAACTTAAAATCGGCGATATTGTAGTTGCGAGCCATTTAGTACAGTGGGATATGGATTTAACACCACTAGGAGCCCCACGTGGACATATTGATGCATTAGACAAAATTCGTATTCCTGTATGTGAAGAAATTGCCGATTTAATGCATAAACAATTAAGCGAACATAAAGTTTTGCGTGGACTTGTAGCAACAGGCGATAGTTTTATTGCCACAGATGACCAGCGCAATCACATCTTGTTGCATTTTGAAGATGCTCTTTGCGCCGAGATGGAAGGTGGCGCGATTGCTCACGTAGCGCATCAAAATAATGTAGACTTTTGTGTGATTCGTTCGATTAGTGATTCTGTTGGAGACGAAGAAGCAGTTGAATATACAAAATTTGCAGATCACGCATCAGAGATTTCCGCCAAAGCATTGATAAAAATCCTTAAAGCTTAAATAGATAAAACTGTCAATAAATTTGCTTGGTTATAGCCTAAGCGAACAATTCACGCAGAATTCAACAAGATATTTTATATATATGAATTCGAAGCCGTTTGCGTGGCTATGACCAAGCAAATTAAATGGACTTCAATTTAGGTACTACAAACTATTGGTACAAATAATACCTGATATGTTTTGTACCAAATGGCAGGTCACGAGTTATCTTTTGGAGGAAACCTTAAGGCTTCCCATCCCCAGGTTTTTGGTTTATAAAAATCACCCTTGTTTAAACCATCAGGCAGATACTGTTGGTCAACCCAACCGTTTGGGTAATCGTGAGGATATTTATAATTGCCATAATTTTCTGAGCCAGGGCGGTGACGGTCGCGAAGATGCGAAGGCACCTGTCTTTGCGGTCCATGTCGCACATCATCTAATGCCTTATAAAGACCAACACAGGCTGAGTTAGATTTAGGCGCAAGGGCCAAATAAAGCGCGGCATGTGCTAGGTTAAGTTGACACTCTGGATAGCCTATGACCTCGGCAGATTTAAAAGCGGCTTCTGCTATTGGAAGGGCCCTGGGGTCAGCCAAGCCAACATCCTCTGAAGCCTGAATCAGAATGCGGCGTGCGATAAACTTTGGGTCTTCTCCCCCATCAATCATACGAGCCAACCAATAAAGAGTCGCATCGGGGTCACTTCCACGCATAGATTTTATAAATGCAGAAATTATATCGTAGTGCATATCTCCTTGTTTATCATATGGAAGTTGAGTTGAAGAAGCAGCCATGTCCACATCGGCAACTGTAATTTTTTTAGTATGATATGCAAGATTTGAACAAAGTTCAAGAATACTTAAGGCGCTTCGAGCATCTCCTCCGCAAAGAGTGGAAATTGCTTCAAGAGCAGCATCTTCAATTTCATATTCATTATTTAAACCACGTTCACTTTTACAGGCACGTTGCAAGATAATTTTTATATCTTGAGGAGCAATTGGATCAAGCTGAATTACACGCGAACGAGAATTTAAAGCAGAGTTGACCTCAAAGTATGGGTTTTCGGTTGTGGCTCCAATTAGAATAACTGTACGATTTTCCACGGCATGAAGAAGCGCATCTTGCTGAGTTTTGTTAAAACGATGAATTTCATCAATAAAAAGAATGGTTTTTTCGCCGGTTAGAGCAAGACGGTCTTTTGCATCTTGGATTTCTTTACGAAGATCCTTAATTGTACCACCAATAGCAGATACCTGAGCAAAGTGCGATTTTGTAGTGTTTGCAATAACATATGCAAGTGTTGTTTTGCCAGTACCCGCAGGACCATATAAAATAATACTTGATAAATTATCCTGGTCAATTGCACTTTTTAACCAAGAAGAGTTAGAAGATATTGCTTTTTGTCCAATTATTTCATCAATATTTTGTGGACGCATTTTTACTGCAAGCGGAAGATTTTTTGTGATGTTTTGATTTTGTATGTCAGAAAAAATGTTTTGCATAATTTTGCATAATCAAATCTGAACAAAAACAATTTGAGCGAAAAATAATTTTGTTCTTGTAAACTACGAGCATTTTTTGTGCGCGCAATATAACCTGGTGCCCGAGGTGAGATTCGAACTCACACACCACGAAGGCACTGGTTTTTGAGACCAGCGTGTCTGCCGTTCCACCACTCGGGCACTAATAAAAATAAGCTTATGCTCAAATGTTTAGTTTAAATCACATCCACATACAAGCTAGCTAATTTAGGGCTTTTTTATTATCGCACAAAAAAATATTATGAGTTAAAATTAAATTGCTCTACCTTTGTTGATTTATGGAGAATCAACAATTTAAATTTAGGGGCTCTAAATTGCAGGTCGTACAGGTATCCTCCCTGGATGTGGAAGCTGGAAAGCCTGTTGCGAGCACCCGCATTAATGAGGATGGGTTCATCCACACAGCAAAGGTAGGGTTTTTTAAATATCTTAGATACTCAATCGTTAATTCATTCTTTTATGCAATTTTTAATCACCTATAGCGGATTAAGTACTATGTCACTATAAAGCATAGAGTTAAACAGTTGCCCTAAGCCCCCAGCGTTCAGAATCGAACAGTCACCTTAGAACAGTCACCTTAAGCCCCCAGCGTTCACCCAGTGTTCAGAGGCGTGCGAAAAAATCATATTTTGGTGGAAGTTCACAGACTTCAAACTGACCAGATGCAAGCTCGCCATCCGTAGCAAAAACCTTAAAATCCTCGAATATATAATCCCAACTAAAAAACTCATCTGCATTGTTTTGAATA
>JAKSUU010000095.1 GCA_024408695.1 Coriobacteriales bacterium
CAAAAATACAATTTTAATGTTTTGTTCCATCAAAGGTAACAGTTCAATTTGCATATTGTCTGCAAAAAGCTTCATTAAGGTGCTGACTTCAGATTTTGGTCGTTTCCAATTTTCTGTTGAAAAAGAATAGATTGTCAAACACTCAACACCCATATTGTTGCATGTAATTATTGCTTCTTTTACACTTTTGACACCTGCTTTATGGCCATCTGCACGTTCAAGCCCTCGTTCTTGAGCCCAGCGACCATTTCCATCCATAATAGTGGCAACACTTTTTGGAATCGAATCAAAATCAATTGAATCATAAAATGTGCTATCTAAGCTTGGAAATGTTTCTAAAAATAAATCTAAATTCGGCTTCATAATAAAAAATTAGACGCTTGCATACAAGATACAAGCGTCCCCATCAAATCTAAATAAATACACTCTTATTAAATCTCTAAAACCTGTGCTTCTTTTTCTTTAAGGAGCTCATCGACCTTTGCGACAAATTCATCAGTGAGGTCTTGGAGCTTCTTTTCTTCGCTATGTTGAACATCCTCGCCAATTTCTCCATCTTTTTGAAGTTGGGCTAATTTATTTTTGCAATCACGACGGCTATTGCGAATAGAAACACGTGTGTTTTCGGCAATACCTTTACATTCTTTTACGATTTCTTTACGACGTTCTTCCGTTGGAGCAGGAAAAGGAAGACGAATAACGCCTTTGCCATCATTGTTTGGAGTTACACCAATATTTGCAGCAAGAATAGCTTTTTCGATAGCATTGGCAATTGATTTTTCCCAAGGTTCAATTGCAATAACGCTAGCTTCTGGCACCTTAATTGCTGCAACCTGGCTAATTGGAGTTGGCTGACCATAATAATCAACAGTCACATTATCTAAAATCGCAGGATTAGCACGTCCTGCGCTATGCTGAGCGAATTCTTTTTTTAAGGCATCAATCGCCTTTTGCATATTAACTTTTGCATTGTCTAGTTCTTTTCCCATAATTCCTCCTTAAATGGGTGGGCGCAATTAGCTTGCGCATCCTTTTTTACGCTTGCATATTAGCTGGCGCAATCCTAACTAACAACAGTTCCTATCTTTTCGCCCGCAATAACCTTGGCAATATTACCTTGTTTATGCAGGTTAAAAACAATAATTGGCAATTTATTATCTTTACAAAGCGCAATGGCAGTAGAATCCATAACCTTTAAATTATGCGTAATTACATCATCATAACTGATGGTTTTGAACAATTTAGCATCCGTATTTGTGCGTGGATCGCTATCGTATACACCATCTACCTGGGTTGCTTTAATAATTACATCGGCATTAATTTCTAGTGCACGAAGGCAAGCAGCAGTATCAGTTGTAAAATAAGGATTACCAGTGCCTGCAGCAAAAATGCAAACTGTACCCTGATCAAGCGCAGATTTTGCATCGCGTACAGTGTATGTAGAGGCAACTTGCGGCATTGGAATTGCAGTAAATACTTTTGCAGCAAGACCTAATTTTTCTAACGCATCTTGCATAGCAACAGCATTCATTACAGTTGCAAGCATCCCAAGATAATCAGCCTTCGCACGATCCATATCGCCAGCTGCTTTTGATAACCCACGAAAGATATTTCCGCCACCAATGACCAAAGACAGTTGGCATCCGCCATCAACAATAGGCTTGATTTCTTGTGCATAATTTGAAACAGCAAGTGTGTCAATGCCGTGATCGTTAGCACCTTGAAGGGCCTCCCCAGAAAGTTTTAATAAAACTCTTTTGTATTTATTTGGCATATTTTTCCTTTGTCAAAATTTAAGACAAGCTGCGGATTTGTGCGGCTCGCCCGTGCTTAAAAATTAAACGCGTTCAACTACGCGACCATCACGAGTATCAATTTTTAAAACATCGCCAATTTCTACAAAAAGTGGAACTTTTACTTCAATACCTGTAATAAGAGTTGCTGGTTTCGTACCACTTTGAACTGTATTCCCCTTAAAACCAGGTTCTGTATGAGCAACTTCAAGCTCAACAAACATTGGAGGATCAACAAATAAAAGTTCGCCATCTGCATATTGAGCAGTGCAAGTATCGCCTTCTTTTATCCATTTTGTTGTATCGCCAAGAATATCTGCTGGGATTTCTGGTTGTTCATAAGTTTCTGGGTCCATAAAATAATAAGTGGTACCATCGTTCCAGCTGTACTCAAGATCTTTTTGAGTAAGACGAACCTGATCAAACTTATCTGTTGGTCTAAAGGTGTAGTCTACAACACGACCAGTTGTAAGGTCTTTTAATTTTGTACGGATGAACGCACCACCCTTACCTGGTTTTACATGTTGAAACTCAACAATTGTGCATAATTTATCGTTGTATTTAATGCACATACCATTTTTAAATTGCGAAGGTTGAATTGCCATAATTATCCTTAAGTTAAAATAACGCTTACAATATTTTATATTATATTAAAAGTTTTTAAAATAAGTGCTCGATGTTTAAAGCTACAAGGTTTGTTATTTTTTAAAAAAAATTGATGATAGAAATAATTTTTAAAAAAAGAGAAAAAAGAAAAATTGAATAAGTTCAAAACCCGCAAAACTCACGCTATAATAAAGTATTGTAAATTTATTTATCTAAAGGGATAAAATGGCAATTTTAAATAACGAGGGCGGAAAATACGCCCAAAACATTGTTCAAACTGCAGTTGAACCAGATATGCCTGCAGATTTTCGCAAAATTTATGATAAATTTGCAAAACGCATAGTTTGGATAGATGGTGAGGTTTGTCCTAGAGCATTTCAAATGAACACTGCTTGGTATAGCGCTGTACCTGAACGTGACCCAATTTTTACGGAACACTGCCACGATGATTGCGATGAGTTAATTGGCTTTTTCTCTAGCGATCCAGACAATCCAAATGATCTTGGCGGTGAAATCGAATTTTCAATTGGAGGAGAAGCACATCTACTTACAAAAAGTTCAATAATTTTTTGTCCTGCTGGCACTCCCCATAATCCTATGCGCATTTTAACGGTAGACCGCCCTATTTTTCATTTTTCTGTTGTAACAAAAACTCACTACGATGGAGAGGCAACATACCGATAAAATGACGCAATGGCATGCCATTGCGATGGCGTCGCAAGCTATCAACCAGGTGATTAACTGATACTTTGTCAAAAATGCATATCAGATTATAAAGGGGTAAAATGTTTCAAGCAGTAATAGATCCAGTAGCAGGAAATCTTGCGTTAAGCGCGTTAGTTGCATGCATTCCGCTGATTGTATTTTTTGTATGCTTGGTTGCTATCAAGCTTAAAGCACACGTATCGGCAATAATTGCACTGACCGTATCTATAATTATTGCTATAGTTGGTTTTAAAATGCCTGCTGGCTTTACATTTTTAAGTGCAACACAGGGTGCCGCATACGGCATATTTCCTGTTTGTTTAATCATTGTTGCTGCCGTTTGGTTTTACGAAATTACTGTTGTATCTGGACGAAGCGAAGACCTGCGCCGCCTGTTCGACCGCCTTGGCGGAGGCGATCTTCGCATACAAGCAGTTTTGATAGCCTTTTGTTTTGGTGCCTTACTTGAAGCACTAGCGGGATTTGGAGCACCAATTGCAATTACTGCAACAATGATTTTAGCTCTGGGTATACCTCCAGTAAAAAGCGCGATGGCAGTTTTAATTGCAAACACTGCTCCAGTTGCGTTTGGCGCACTTGCTATTCCAATAACTACAGCAGGTAATATGGCTCCAGGTGTTGATGGCGCTCTTGCAACTGCCGAACATGTTGCTGCAATCTCAGGATGCATTGCCCCAATTTTTTCTACGATTGTTCCTTGTTTAATTATTTTTATTTTGGATCGCGGGCGCGGTTTGAAGGATTGTTGGGTGCCTGCACTTATAACTGGCCTAAGTTTTGGCATTACTCAATGGTTTGCATCTAACTTTTTAGCTTATGAAATGACCGATGTTATTGCAGCACTTGTTTCTTTTGGTGTTACAGTTTTATTTTTGCGTTTTTGGAAGTTGCGTGGTGTTAAAGAAGCGCGTGCGCGCTTTAACGCACCAGAAATCGACCTAGAGAAAAAAGAAAAATTACCAGCCTCGCGCTCCTGGATGGCTCTAATGCCTTATGCTGTGGTTGTTGTAATTTTTTATGTAGGAAAACGCATTCTGCCTCTTACGCTTACAGATATAAAGATTCCGTGGCCGGGGCTTACAGAGATTGGTGCAGATGGCGCAGCGACCTCGCTTATTTTGAATTACGCCGGCGCAGACCCAGGCACAACATTCACATTTAATTGGCTATCTAACTGCGGAACATTGATGATAATTGCAGGACTGCTTGTTGCCTTTATTTACAGTATTTGCAATTACAACGGTCAATTTAAAATTACAGTATGGCAGGCAATTAAAGAATTTGGCAAAACTTGCGTTAAGATGCGCCTTACAATTCTAACCATTACCTGCGTTCTTGCCCTTGCCTACGTTATGAATTTTAGCGGACAAACCATTTCTATTGGGCAGCTTTTGGCGCAAACGGGCGCCGCCTTTGCCTTCATCTCCCCTGTTCTTGGCTGGGTTGGAACTGCTGTTACAGGATCAGACACATCTGCAAACGCGCTTTTTTCAAGCTTGCAGGTCGAAGCCGCAAAAGCAAATCCTGCACTTGCTGGCGTTGATCCAGAGCTCTTCTTAGCATCAAACACAATGGGTGGAGTAATGGGAAAAATGGTTTCTCCACAATCACTTGCAATTGCTGCCGCTGCTGTGGAAGAAACAGAATCAAAACTATTCAGAAGCACACTACGCTGGTCACTTATACTGCTTGCTGCGCTCTGCGTGATTATTTTCTTGTATGCCGGCCCGCTCGGATTTATCGTGCCATAATCCACCGTTTCCTCGTAGCCAAACTTTCCAGTTTTACTTTTCTGCCTTTTCTCGTAGCCAAGTGTTCCACTTTTTTATTTTTCCGCAATTTTCCCCGTAGTCTTGTGTTTCAATTC
>JAKSUU010000096.1 GCA_024408695.1 Coriobacteriales bacterium
ACTTCTTCTAAAGTTCCGTTTTTAGCGCGTTCCACTAATTCTTCATGGCTACTAACAACATAATAGCCTTTTGGAACAGTGATTAAGTTCTCAGGATCTAATCCATCAGCTAATAAGGAATAAAATCCTTGCCTACTACAATTAAAACATCGCCTTCAAAACTGTATCTAAAGCCACTTCTAACGCAACGACCTTGCTTCATATCTGATACTATTAAATGAGCTGCGGAACCATCCGCATTATCCGGATAAACAATCAAGGTCTCGTCGTAAACAAATGAAGCTGCATTGCCCGTGCTCGTAACATTCCATCCTAATTTGGTAAGATAATCTTTACAATCCGCAGCTGCACCAGAAACCCCTGTTCCATTCCAAATACATACCTTTGTTGAACGACGAAGTCGCGAGTCGTTTTGAATTTCACTATCACTGGCAATGGGACTTTTTGCGTTAGCAGATCTATAAACCATAGTTTGCCATGCATCTTTATCGGGGGTATAAGTTGAGTTTTCGGGCCAAGTGGTTGCTGTTGTATTATCATGATTTTCTATTGTTGGCATGCTTGCAAAAAATAGATCCTGATTCGTATCCAAACCCTGAAGTTCTTTAAAAGAAGCTAATAAAGATTTATTATCCATATCTGAAGCAAAATAGTTTAAGAAATCAGTTACACGCGTATTCATTTGTTCAGTAGATGATCCAACAATCTTGCTGATCACTTGCCCATTAATAAGATTTGAATTATTGTAGTCTACAGTAAGACCGACTGTTTTTTGTACATATTGTGTATATCCAATTTGAGATGCTTCAAAATAATGAGAGATAGTAATATTAGATAACTCGTTTAATGCATCAATAACGGTTTTTTCTTTTCCAATAGAAAACAATTCTTTAGCTGTATATTTATTCTTTTCATCATCTAACAAGTAGGCACCGACTGGTATATAAAGCAAGGTCAAACGCTTGGTATCAAAATCGGCGCAAAGCATTGCAAGTCTATTTAATTGAGAATTTGGAGCATCAGCAACTGTAGCATCTGTAATAAAAAAGGCAGACCAGGTAGTTTTATTGCTTGTTTCTGCGGAGGCTAAAACTTCATTGATGTCTTCTTCAGAAATTGTGGGTTTTAAATTGCTTTGTATAGAAATTTGATAAACTAAATACCCTATACCAGAAGAAACGGCTAAAGCAAGCAATAAAAAGATTAGGATTCTTACAATTTTTATTGTTGTAGTGTTCGGCCCCTTATTATTTTGTGAAGATTGCGACAAAGTTAGATTGCTTCTGGGGGCTTTTTTTGCAGCTACTTTATTGACATTTCTAGATCTCCCTTTTCCTTTTGAACTATAAGGAGTGGAAGTCTTTAATTTGGATTTACCGACTTGACTTAAATCAAGTCTAGAGTTTTTATTAGAAAATGCCATAAAAATTATAAAGAAAGTCTTTCAATTACTGCACCCAAATTAGTAAGTTTTTGAGCAAAGTTTTCGTAACCTCGATCAATATGAAAAATGTCATGAATCTTTGTTTTTCCTTGAGCAACAAGTCCTGCAAGAACAAGAGCTGCGCCACCACGCAAATCTGTGCATCTTACATCAACTCCGTAAAGTTGTGCATTACCTTTTACAAAGGCTTGATGCGAATCGATAATGTTTGCACTAGGAACATTTGATTCTTGCAACTTTTTCGATGTCGCAATATCTATATGCGCGCCAAGACGCATAAATTCCTCGGCAATCATAAGACGATTTTCGAATATATTTTCTGTGATTATTGAATCGCCATCTGCAACAGAACAAAGTAGCATAAATGGAGCCTGTAAATCTGTTGGAAAACCAGGAAATGGCAGGGTAGAAATATTGTGCGCTTTAAGTTTTTCATCCCTAAAAATATTAATTTTAGTAGAATTGCGGGTAATAGTACAGCCCATCTCTTGAAGAAATTTTATAGGTTTGTCAAGATATTGTGGATTGATCCCTTCCACAGAAATTGGGCCTTTGCAAAGGGCACCAGCACACAAATAGGTACCCGCTTCAATACGATCGCCTATTGTCGTATGTTCGCAAGGGTGAAGTTCATCAACTCCAGTTATTGTTATTGTGGGGGTTCCGGCTCCTTCAATATTTGCACCCATTTCGTTAAGAAAGGCAGCTATATCTTGAATCTCGGGTTCCCTGGCGGCATTTTTAATGGTTGTTACACCATTAGCAACAACAGAAGTTGTCATAACGTTTTCTGTTGCACCAACGCTTGGAAAATCAAGAACTACTTCTGCACCCATTAAGCCATGGGGACTGCTTGCATTTATATAACCAAGTTCTTGAACTGTTTTCACACCAAGCTTTTCAAGAGCTCTAAAATGAAGGTCGAGTTTTCTAGCACCAATATTACAACCTCCAGGCATTGCAACTTGCGCTTGACCAAAACGAGCAATAAGCGGTCCAAGAATTGATGTTGAAGCACGCATTTTTGAAACGAGCTCGTAAGGAGTCTCAAAACTATCGACCGTACTTGTATCTATAACAAGAGTGTGTTCATCATTTTGCTGATAACTAACTTTAGCACCAATATGAGCAAGAACTTGTTTCATAACTTCAACATCTGAAATTTTGGGAACATTATGAAGAATAGTCTGACCAGAAGCCATAATAGAGGCAGCCATCAACTTAAGAGCAGAGTTTTTAGCGCCACTAACTTTAACTGTACCGGCTATTTTATGACCGCTTTCAACTATAAATATTTCTTCACTCATATACGAGAAAACCTCATTTTTATAGAACTTATATTTTACCATTTTAATGGGATTCAACAAAAAATGAACATTGGAGATGGTAAGCTTGGCGCTGCAACAGTTAGGAGGACGGTGCAACACCCGCCCAGGTGTTGCGCCCCAGTGTTCAAAAAAAGCCCGCAATAAATGCGGGCTTTATAATTCTAATATTATATTTATAAGATAATTAAAGATAAGAAAGCAAAAGCTCATTCCACTTAATCAACAATTCAGTGTTAGCGCGTTTGGGATCATCGGCAGCAAAACCATCAAATGCAGATTGTAAAGAACTGAGTTCGCTTTCAACATCCTCGCGATTGCAAGTTGATAAATCAACAGTTTTAGTTGATAAAATCTCTACATTTTGTCCATCAATTTGTGCAAAACCACCAATTACAGCAAAGTTAAGTTCATCTTTTTCATCTAAAGAAACAACTTTTACCTTACCTGGTCTAAGTGAAGTGACCACGGGTTCATGTTTTTCATAAATACCCATGTCGCCTTCTAAACCAGGCAATACAACAAAACTTGCCTGGTCGGAATAGAATTTTGCCTCTGGTGTAACAATATCACAATTTAATGTAGACATAAAATCTCCTAAAGTCGCACGAATGCTAAGGGGCGACAAAGCCGCCCCGCATCCTTATTAAGCAGCTAACTCTTTAGCAGCCTCAAATACTTCTTCGATAGCGCCTTTGTTACGGAATGCTTGTTCTGGAATGTCATCAAGTTCGCCATCGATAATCATCTTAAAACTACGTACAGTATCTTCAATCTTTACATACTTACCATCAAGACCAGTAAACTGTTTTGCAACATTAAATGGTTGACCTAAGAATTGTTGGATTTTACGTGCACGATTAACGATGAGCTTTTGTTCTTCGCTAAGTTCGTCCATACCTAAAATCGCAATAATATCTTGAAGATCACTATATGTTTGCAAAATTTCTTGAACCTTAAGTGCTGTATTGTAGTGTTCTTCACCAACAACAGAAGCATCTAAAGCACGAGATGTTGATGCTAATGGATCTACAGCCGGATAAATACCAAGCTCTGCAATGCTACGACTTAAAACAGTAGTTGCATCTAAGTGAATAAACGCAGTTGCAGGGGCGGGGTCAGTAAGGTCGTCGGCAGGAACATAAACAGCTTGTACTGATGTAATTGAACCAGTAGCAGTAGAAGTAATACGTTCTTGCAAATCGCCCATTTCGGTTGCCAAAGTTGGTTGGTAACCAGCAGCAGAAGGCATACGACCAAGAAGAGCTGATACTTCTGAACCAGCCTGTGTAAAACGGAAGATGTTATCAATAAATAACAAAACGTCTTGACCTTGGTCACGGAAGTATTCTGCAGCTGTAAGGCCAGCAAGACCAACACGAAGACGAGCTCCTGGAGGTTCATTCATCTGACCATAAACGAGGCATGCCTTGTTAATAACGCCAGATTCATTCATCTCTAAGTAAAGATCTGTACCTTCACGAGTACGCTCACCTACACCAGTAAATACGGATGTACCACCATGCTCTTGAGCAAGATTATGGATAAGTTCCATAATAATAACGGTTTTGCCAACGCCAGCACCGCCAAATAGACCAGTTTTGCCACCTTTAATGTATGGCTCAAGAAGGTCGATAACTTTAATACCAGTCTCAAAAGTTTCTGTTGATGTTGATAGTTCATCAAAAGCTGGAGGAGCTGTATGGATTGGATACCAGTCTTCAATTTCTGGCATTTCTTTACCATCTACAGGCTCACCAATAACATTCCAAATACGACCTAAAGTATTAGGACCTACAGGCATTTTGATTGGAGCTCCAGTATCAACAACTTCAAGACCTCTTGTTAAACCATCTGTTGCACTCATAGCAACGCAACGTACCATGTTACCTGGAAGGTGAGTTTGAACTTCCAAAATGGTTTCTACATGTCCAATAGGAGTGTCAGCTTTTACAGTTAATGCGTTGTAGATTTGTGGAACGTTTTCGGCAGCGAACTCACAGTCAACAACAGCGCCAACTATACGTGCTATTCTACCTACATTCATTTTTACTCCTTAAAATATATTTTAATAATACATAATAAAAAGAATAAAACACCCGGAATTAAAAATACAGAAAATTAAATCACTGTTATATAACAGCGCAAAAAGATAATAGCGCAGATAAAACTACGCTATTAAATTTAATT
>JAKSUU010000097.1 GCA_024408695.1 Coriobacteriales bacterium
ACACGCACAGCAAATAGATATATTTGCGACCAAACTTGTCGGCAAACTTGCCCATAATAGGTATGGACGCCGCATACGCAAGAGTATATATAGTAAGCATCCATACACCAAGCTGATCTTCGACATTTAATGTGTTTTGAATGACAGTACGACCCGGCGTTACAATACCAGTGTCAAGAGAGCCTATAAACAAACCAAGCAAATAAACGATGGCGACTAAAACATAGCCTTTGCTTTGATTGCGTGGGGTTTGCGCATCTGATGAATCAGATTTTGCTACAGCATCTGTGTTGCCACCAGTTGTCCCGTGCGGATGCCCACCCTTTGTCCCGTGCGGGTGTCCGCCTTTTGCGCCGTGCGGGTGTCCGCCCTTTGCGCCGTGCGGGTGTCCGCCTTTTGCGCCGTGCGAGTGTCCGCCTTTTATTTCAGAAAACTCCTCGCTTGCTGCACCCTGTGAGCTATCGCTAGTTACACCGTGAGTATTTTTACTTTTTTTACCATGTCCATGCCCCCCATGACCATGACCAAATTTCATCATTCCAAATTCTCCATATTCTGCGCAATTATTCCAAGAGTTTTATTTGCAATTTCTAAATCTTTTTTGCTAATGCCCTTATATGCAATTCTTTCCCATTCTTTTTGTAGTGTTTTTGCTTGCGGATAAAGATCGTTTCCTTCCCCGGACAAAAAAATCATATTTTCTCGATGGTTTTCTGGATTTGCTTTTCGCTTAACACAACCAAGTTTTTGTAGCTTGTCGATAGATTTTGCAATAGAACCACGATCAACTAAAAAATAATTTGCAATCTCTGCTTGCGCGCATCCATCATTAAAATGTAAGTATCCTATAATTAATTGTTCGGCAAAGCCAAGACGCTTATCTGAAAATTTTTTATCAACAAATGCTCTAGTTTTTCTTACGATAATTGAAAGATCTCTAATGAAATACATTATATGCCTCTTTTTTACTACCCATCTTTATTACCACACAAAACATAAGAAATAATAGCTTTTTTTATACTACTTAGCCCCTAAACTTTCTATCTTATTGCGAAACTATAGATATGTAAATCCAACTACTACACGAACTTTTTTAAAAACACTGCTTCGCATTTGCCCTTTGTTGAAAACTTGAACCTTTTTAAAGATTTAGATTGTCACACTCAACAGGACTCACAATCCAAAATAAAGGGCGTATTGGCAACAACTGGGGGGCAAAAATCCAGTCCGCAACGGGAGTTGCGGCTTTATTGTTGCCAATACTGAACTGTTGTCTAGACAACAGTTGTATAGACAATTATACGACTTTAAAAAATTTTTTTAAAATAAATTTAAAAAAACGAATTTATTAATCATTGAACAAATTAAATGAAAATGCCTGGTCAACGCCTATAGCACAACAATAATATTCAATTTGTTTTGAATTAAAAACTTCCACGCTATTATTTATTTTGGAAATAGTTACATATATAGATAGATACCCGCTATTTTAAACAATAAAAGTTACAAACTCATTAATAGGTCTAGAGTTATAAAACGAAGCATAAAAAAATGCCCCTGTCGCTTTAAGCAACAGGGGCTATATAATAGAAAGGAAAGAAAAAAAATGAAAAACAACAATTCTTATTATATGCCTTTTTAAGCTGTGTCAAGAGATGATTCAAGGTATTACTATACAGACCAAAAAATTGGTCTATATAGTGTTCACTAACGAATATTTATATTTTTTAGAAACTCATATTCACAAATTCATAAATTTTAATTTAGTGCAATAATAAAAATAGTTGTTTAAGCGTAAATTTTACGCGAGACTGTGCGTTCTTATAATAGGTCGCACCAACAAAACTCTTTGGGAGGAAAAATGAAAGTTTTTGGACACGAATTTAAAAAACTCGGTTTTGGTCTTATGCGACCACCACTTAAAGACGGCGAAATCGACATGCCACAATTTTGCAACATGATTGATGCATACATGGATGCCGGATTTAACTATTTCGACACTGCCTGGGCATATGCCGGTAGCGAAAAGGCAATTAAAAAAGCTTTGGTTGAACGCTACCCACGCGACAGCTATTTTATTGTTACAAAAATTGCTCCATGGATCAAATGCCAAAACGCTCAAGATATGCACAATCAGTTCGAAGAATCTCTCAAAGACTCTGGCCTTGATTACTTTGATCTTTTACTTGTTCACAATGTTGGTGCAAAACGCACTATTCCAATTAGAGAATTTGAAGCTTGGAAGTATGTTGAGGAACAAAAGGCTAACGGCCGTGCACATCATATTGGCTGGTCAACACACGGAACTGCAGAAGAAATCGAGGAATACTTTAAAGAAACTCCAGGTTGCGAAATGATCCAACTACAAATTAACTATGCCGACTGGAACAGTTCTGGTTATTGCGAACGCGAATGCTACGAAGCCGTTACAAAACTTGGGGTTCCGATTGTTGTTATGGAACCTGTTAAAGGTGGTATGCTTGCCAATCCTCCAAAAGCTGCTCAAGCCGTACTCGAAAAAGCAAATCCTAACCGCACTCCAATCGATTGGGCTTTAAGTTTTCCTGCAAGTTTAGACAATGTCGCTGTAGTTTTAAGTGGCATGAGTAGCATCGAGCAAATGAAGCAAAATATTGAACTTTTCAAAGACTTTAAACCTCTTAGCGATGCCGAATTTACAGCTGTAAAAGAAGCACAAAAAGCAATTGAAGACGCTGGGCTTATTCCATGCACAGGCTGCAATTATTGTAGCAAGGTTTGTCCAATGGACATTGGCATTAGCGGAAGTTTTGAAGCTTTAAACAATCTAAAAACTTTTGATGATATTAAAGTTGCGACATGGCAGCTTGGCACTCTTGTAAGTTTTAATGGTCACAAAATGCCAACAGAGTGCACAAAATGTGGAGCATGCGAGGAAGCTTGTCCTCAAAATATTGCAATCCGTGAAAATCTCGACAAAGTTTTAACCGACATTTTACCTTATATGGACCAGCGCCCAAGCGTAAACTTAAAATAATTCTAAAACAATTGCACAACACCATCAAAATGGTGTTGTGCAATAATATACAATCATGACAGTGGTGCCTATTTAAATTGAGCGATAAGATTTAAGCTATCTAAAAAATTTTTATAGCGCATTTTTTTGTTATACACATTTGTATTACATAAAAACTGAGTTAAACAAATGCTATAATCGTAACTACAAATATTAATACGTTATATAAAAAAGGATGTTTTTATGGAAATGAATACTAACAACAATCAAAAACTTAAAGTATTCTTAAGCTATGGTCACGACGAAAACGAATTCATTGTCAATAAAATTAAAGAATATTTAGAAGACACAAATAAATATAATGTCTGGGTAGACACCAGCGAAATCAAAGAAGGTGATAACTGGCGTCAAAAAATCATCGATGGAATTAAAAGTAGCGATGGTGTTTTATCGTGTTTATCTGAACACGCTGTGCGCAACGGGGGCGTATGTACCGACGAAATAAAAATTACTTTAAATTTTAAGGATAATACGCAATTCAAAACCATTTTACTTGAACCAGAAACTCAAGTTAATCCTCCTGCTTTAATAACCCATAATCAATGGTTAGACATAAGCGATTGGCGTGAACATGTCTCACACCTAGGAACAAAAGAAGCCAAAATTGACGAAGAATACTTCAATAAAAAAATGGAAAAACTTGATAAACTCCTGCAATTCGAAGAAATGACACAATTTAAGGGTGATTTAAAAACAATCAATAAAAAAATAAAACCCGAAATGCAAAATGTTTTTAAAAACTCAGTTTTTGAAGAAGAATTTATTGGCCGTGAGTGGTTATTTAAAAGGTTTGATTACTGGAGTCAAAATAGCAATACAGAAAAAGTGTTTTTGATACAAGGCATTGCTGGGTCTGGCAAAACTACAATTTCTGCAAATTTAAGTTTTAGAAATTGCAATGTTGTGGCCATACATTTTTTTAGATTTGATTATTATGACAGCCTAGACTTTGACAAATTTATTGACTCTTTAGCATTTCAACTTGCTTGCAAAATGCCAGAATACAGAACTCAGTTAGCCTCACTTTTAAAAGAAGCGAGTAAATCTCAACGTAAAAAAACAGAAAACGATAGATTCGAATTTTTAATTACAAATATTCTAAAAGGAAGAAACATAGATCGTGGCAGAGAAAATGTAATTATTATTTTAGATGCTTTGGACGAGGTTTACCAATATAACGAAAAAAATAACTTAGGTGGTGGCGAGAAATTTATAAATAAAATTTGCGACCTTATTAACTCCCTTAATATGCCGTGGCTTAAGTTTTTCGTAACAACAAGGCCCGACACTCCAATTCTAACTGCATTTGAAAGAGTAGATGGTGGGGTCAATAAAGAAACTATTTTGGATAATAATAATCCGTATAATTATGAAGATATTAGAGAATATATAAATAAAAAGCTTGATAAATACAAAGCTGATTCAAAATTTAATGCATTTAAAATTGCAAGAAACGCTGATGGCTGTTTTTTGTATGCCTATTACTTTTGCAAGGCGGTAAAAGAAAAAAATATAGACTTAAACAATGAAAATACTTTTCCATTAGGGTTAAATGGTTTTTATATAAAAGACTTTGAGCGTGCTCTAAAACAAGAAGATCTTAAAATATATAAGGAGGCATTAATTTACTTAAGTATCTGTGATAGGATGCCACTAGATGTTCTTAAGGCTTTAACACAATTAGATGGTGATCAATTAAACATGCTTTTTAGAAAGCTAGATGCCTACATTGATTGCCAAAAATACAAAAATTCATTCACTCGAGTTAATTTTTATCATAAATCGGTTAAGGACTGGTTGCTTTCTTCATCTACCACTCCTGGAAATCTATATTACACAAATAAAG
>JAKSUU010000098.1 GCA_024408695.1 Coriobacteriales bacterium
AAGTTTGAGTATTATGATTTTGCAACAAATAGCTGGAGCCAAGTTGATTTTACAAAGTTGGATTTCAATGATGAAGGCACCTATCAATTTTTGTATTCGATGGTTGGTGCAGGAGATGAATTCTACTGTCTAATCCCAGGAAAAAATGATACATTGTATTTGTGCACTTATAGCACTACATCTAATTCGTGGATCTATGTTAATTTGTTACCCGCATCGTTTTCCAGTGGTGAAGTATTAGGAGTAAGGGAGGACAAATTAGTAATTGGTCTTGGTTTCAATAGTGGCGCTGAGGGTTCTAGAAACTTTTATCAAGTTTTTCCAGATACTGGCAATTGTGGGCAACGTTTAGAAGAAATGTCAGATGAAACCTATTTTGGTCAATCAGGTGGGGAATATTTGACATCTGGCAATACCCAAATTTTAGTAGGTATTAATGATGGTATGGCTGCCGGAGCAGTTGAACTGTTTTTAAAGAAAACTGGATTGCCTTGTAAAGAACCTACAGTTTTTGATGGTACAAGTACATGGACGCCTTCTGCAACGAATTTTTTTGCATATGATGGTGGCACCACTTCGGATGGCGATGGTGATTTAGGCTTAGATAGAAACCAGATTTTTTCAGGGGCTTATGGTGCCGTAGATGGCGGATTTATCCTTGTTGGGCCATCTCGTGGTTTGAATACAGATGATGTAGTTGATACTTGGGTTTATGATGTTTCATCCGATAAATATGCTTCACTTACAGATGATGAAGGCAAAAATCTTTCAGTAGATCCGCAGCGTCTTGTCGCTCAAACAGCTACGACTCACGATAACACCTTTTATGTTATGGGCTTTAGTCACTGCTACAATAAGCTCATAATGAAAAAGATTGCACTAGATGAGCATGGATTAACTCATACTGATAGTACTACTAGACTTGCTCGTGAAAGTGAAAGCCCGGTTACAAATAAAACTGCGTTTGGGGGAGTTTGGCTTGACGATGAGTCAAATGGTCTTTATGTAAAGGGTGAAGATGGCAAACTTACTCATACAGGAGCTACGGAGGATAATTTTGCTCTGGCTTTTGATAAAGATACAAATACTATTACCATGAAAGATTTGGAATTGGATGATTTGTATACCGAACGTAGCATTTCTTTTCCATCTGCTATTTCTTCAATACAAACGCTAAATATCAAGCTGGTTGGAGATAACAAAATTTCTATTCCGCATATAGATCCAGCACCTATGCCCATTAATAAAACTTGTGCTATATATTCTAAGCAAGATATAAACATTTCTGGGTCAGGTAATTTACAAGTTGATTCTGGCGACCGTGGTGCATGTAGTTGTGCGATATCATGTGGTGGAGACATTAATTTTAATTGTTCCGGTAATCTTTCGATACTGGCTCAGCAATTTGATCTTCGTTCTGCGGCTTTGGCGCGTCTTTTGGAATGTGGAGTATATGCAATGCAGACGCATGGAAATGTGAATGTCTTGCAGGGGAGCGTTTTGGCGAAGGCAGGGGATTGCAATCCGGTTTATCCTGCGGAACAGATTTCTACAAAATTGCATGAAAGCGTGGCGATTGATTGCGCGGTGCTGAGTGTTTGCAATAATGCCGTTTTAGATGCTAAGTGTGGAAATGTTACTGGTTCTGGCGTTTGCAATAGTATTGCTATTAGAACTTCCAATGCGCCTTTGTTCTCGGAGTGCACCGTTACAACTTCGGTTGGCGGGGCTCCCACACCTCATATTGACCCAGGTCATTTAACTACTTTAGATTATTTTGATGTTGATTTGAGTTTTGAAGATGCACCTGCGACTGGCACTTTAATTCGTGCGGCCTATACTTTGGCTCCTGTTTGTGCGGAGGGTTTTGAGGCTAAGGCGTGGTTTGGCGCTGATGAAGCAAGTGCGCTTGAAGCGGGACAAAAGAGCTTAGCAGATTTAGGCGCGAGCTTGGATAGTGCATACACCAAGGTTGTTGGTTCGCCTATTGTAATTCCACCTGGTCCTGATCCTAATCCTGATCCCATTGATGATGATGTAGTAGGTGGCAGCCCAACGGAAACCGGAGACTGGTATTGCACATTATGTACGACTCTGACCTGCCAATTGGTACAAAACATATCAGGTATTTTTTGTACCATTTTTTTGGTGCTGTGATGCTGTAATTGGTACAAAATATATCAGGTAGTTTTTGTACCAAAATAAAAAAGGCGCTATTAAATTAACAGCGCCTTTTTCTAATTCATGAAGTGAAAATTTTTCTATGATTGCAACAAATTTTTGCTTTTGCCAAGATTTCCAACATATTGAGATTTGCCAAAACCTAAAATTAGTGTAAAGATTGTTGGTAAAAATAAGAGTCCAAAGAAATAGCCATATCCATGACCGAATGCTTTTGAGAGCCAATAGTAGTCTACAAAAACAATCACTGTACCAACAAACATTAAAATGCCGCCAATGAACGCCATTATAGTGTTTGTGTAATAAAGTTGTCCCCCGACAGTATAGGCACCACCTAATGCATACAAAATTATCGCACCTACAACTATTAAACCAAACGAAATCCAAAAATACATTGTTTTCCAAGAAATTTTAAATACAATGTAGATGTTGTAAAAAGGAATGATAGACTTCCATCCTTTTTCACCCGCTTTTGTGAAAATTTTCCAGTTGGCAATTATAAGTAGAATGTAAAAAGCAATAATCAAAAGATAAAAAACTAATACAGTACCAATAATTGCACCAGCTATAGCTGCATCAGTAGCACTATTGCTTCCTGCGAGTAAATCTAAAATGACCATTTTTACCTCCTTGAATAAATTGTTTACTAATTTCATTTTAACATAGTAATGTTTTTGTATAAAATACAACATCCGTGTCTATTTTTGTTAAATTTTTGTAATTTTTTAAAAATACTTTTGCCTTGAACCTTAGCTTTTTAATTTTTGCGATTTCTTTGTCGATTCCAAAATGAGCAAATCCTATTGCTATATAGCCAACACGCATGGCAAAAACATAAATTGCCACTGTTTGAACACCCGCAAGAGTTGGGTCTAAAAATGGGTATGGATAGCATGTTGTTATGTCCATGGGGTTAAGATCTAGGGCGAGAGGTCCCGCGCCAAGTTCTGCAAAAATGAGATAAGCAATGGGGAAAACTAACCAAATAAACGGATCTCTTACTTTTATGTTTCCATGTTTTTCAAAAAATATGAAATCAACAAGTACAAGAATTGGAGTGATCTCATGTAAGCAATGCATGGAGACAATATCTGGAAGTTCGGTAGGGACATTTACGCCCACAAGAAGCGTATTTGCGATTATTCCTGTTAGGAGCGAAGCCAAAAGTGCGATATGTTTGAAAGTTGGACTGAACTCGTTTGGTTCGCCTGCTTGGTTTGCGTTTTTTATCAAATATATTACGTCAATTAAAAAGTATATAGCGATTAAAACGCCAGATAAAACGGTAAAAAAGCAGAGCGAATCGAGCGAAAGTGCAGGTTTTAGAAAACCCAGCGAACAAGCAACGCCGAGTCCACTAATTAAAAAGATAATTGTTTTGAATATGATGTTTAATATACGATTTTTTATTATCATGATTTTAGCCCACTGCTTATAACCTTATTATAATGATAGCAATCAATTATGAAAAATGCGATTATTCTATAACTCAATTTCGGAATAATCAATGTTTTCAGATTTCATTATTTCTATATATTGTTGTGGAGTTATGGCTTTAACTCGGGAATTTTTAAAGCCTTCAACGTCACGCGTAATTTCTGCAGCGAGTGAAATCATGCAGTCTTCTAAATCTGGCCATTGTAGTTTTGCAGCTAAAATCATATCGTCTGCAAGCATATCTACTGGTGATACAAGCTCGCATAATTTTATAAATTTCTGTTGAATAAGTTTGGAATCTTCGCTTTTAGACAAAATATAAAGAGCGTCTTTAAAAGATTGAACGCTTATCCAAATTTTTGCATCTCCAAAAAACCCGGATATAAAAATTTTTTTTGATTCTTCTATAAATTCTTTTCTTTTGCCTATGTAGTCAATTAATACATTTGTATCAAGTAAGAGATTCATAATCTGCTGCCTTCCATTCTCTTAGCATCTCCTTATAGCTCATATTTTGTGGATATTTACTCCAATCAATGTCAATTGTTGTTTCTTCTAAAATAGCTTTAAACTCATCAATGTCTTTTGCCTTTGGTTTGATTCTTGGCAATTGTTTAGTGTCTAATAACTGGTCAAATGCCAAGTTAATAAATTCTGACTGTGTGGCTCCTAATTTTTTAAGAATTCTTGCAGCATTTTCTTTTTTTGCTACAGGTACTCTAACGGTTACTACTGCTGATTCCATTATGCTCCTTTCAAAAATATTACTGTATTACATAATACAGTAGTGAAATTTTTTTTAAAAAAATTTTCTGAACATAAAAATTTTCTACAGATGCAACAATTAAAGATGAAATATAAAATCGAAGGGTTTATGGAAAATGTATATATGTTACGAATAACGTGTCTTGACTTCGCTTTTGTAAAGTCGCAGATAGATTAGGAAAAAGTGGTGGGCCGTAAGGGGTTCGCGATGGAGGACTTTTCGCAGGTCAGAGGCTATTTTTACGAGAGCCAAAATTTCAAAATTACGCTAAAAACAGAGCCAATAATCACGGCGAGTTTTGAGTGATTTTTGAGAAAAATGTCAGTGCTTTTCCACTCTTTGGGCCAGTGGAATTTTTAAATCTAAATTCTGTTAGGAAAGTGTTAGGAGTTAGTGAATTGTCATCAATATTGACACTCTATATTTTTTTGTGCTATTATTATTTTTTATAACGA
>JAKSUU010000099.1 GCA_024408695.1 Coriobacteriales bacterium
ATGCCATGTTCAGCCAGAACTTTCATTGCCACATCACGCGAATCAAAATCATCAAAAATTAAAGAAAAGCTTTGTTTGCCTTCCTCTGCCGCTTCAAAAACATGATTAGGCAATTTAGTTGCAACAACACGATATTCATCTTCAAACTCGCACTTAATAAAAATGAGCGGACTTCTTAAAAATTCACGAATAGCCTTTGTTGTAATTGGACGCGCACCGCAACTTTCTAAAAAATCAGCATGCTTAGCAATTAAATCTTTAAATTTATGTAATTTAAAATACCAATTTTCAACATTTTTCATAACAGGTTTTGTTCCAGTTAAAGTAGAAACTGGGTCAATTAAGCTTTCTGGCATAAATTGATGACCAAGATCGCACTCATCTGCATAAGCTTTTTCGCTTTTACAACCACTCACTGGACATTTACCTAAAACCTGACGGCCATTTAGCAAGGTGTTCGCTTGTTCATCATAAAACTGCGGTGTGCTACGACGCTCTAACCAGCCATTTTTATATAATTGTTCAAAAAAATAATCGCTAACTTTTTTATGAACAACTCCGCACTGTCCAATGCCGGACCCTTCAAAAACATCAAAAGCAATCTCAAAATTTTTTAAAGTTTGAGATTGAGCTTTATGATTTTTTTCTACATAATCATAAAGGTTTCCATTAAACTCACCTGCCTCGCATAACTTGCGATAGCCTTCAATAATTGGTGAACCATAACAATCTGTCCCAGTCACAAATATTACATTATCTGCACCGATTCGATCACGCATAAAACGAGCAAAACAATCAGCTGGCACATAAACTCCGCCAATGTGGCCAAAATGCAAACCTTTGTTGCCGTAAGGCATTCCTGCAGTAATAACTGCTCGTTTTGGAAAACTTGCTTGTGGATATTTCATATTTTTTAGTTTTTTCGATTTAAACACAAAAATAATTATAACTTATTGACAAAGATAATTAACACGATATTAAGCAAATTAGATAAAGAAAAACTTTAAAAAATTATCTTATAACTTAAACTATAGTTACTAGGATTTATTTCGTAAACATGAAGCAAAAAGTTCAATCAGCAAAACGGTATATTCCATCTCTTGACGGCCTGCGAACACTCGCTGTTTTTGCAGTTATTCTTTACCATTTAAATGTACCAGGTTCACAAGGTGGGCTTTTAGGTGTAACCGTTTTTTTTGTTCTATCGGGGTATTTAATTACTGGCATTTTAATAAACGAATTTGAAACTAGTGGAAGTATAAAACTATTAAAATTTTGGCTAAGAAGAATTCGGCGTTTGTTTCCAGCTATTGTTTTTGTTGTATTAATCGTTGCGTGTTTTTGCATTTTTATCAACCATCCCCTATTGACAAAAATGAAACCCGACATTATTCCTGGGCTATTTTGGTTTGAAAATTGGTGGTATGTAATTAGAGATATGTCTTACTTTGAAGCTCTTGGTGACCCATCACCACTTACACATTTTTGGTCGCTAGCTATTGAAGAGCAATTCTATTTAGTATGGCCAATCATTCTTTTAATAATTTTCAAACTTGGAGGAAACAAAAAAATTGTTAGGATTCTTTGTCTTATACTTGCCGCCATTTCTGCAGGTCTTATGGCCTTTTTATATGATCCATTAATTGATCCTACTCGAGTTTATTACGGAACAGACACCCGAGCCTTTTCTCTTTTAATTGGCGGGTGGTTAAGTATAGTTTGGCCAGGGATTACTTTTACAGAAAATAGAACGCAAACCGTATCACGCAAAAGCATAGCCATATTTGACATTGTTGCATTCATTGCACTATTAGGATTACTAGCAATGATGATTTTTGTAGAAGGTACTTCTGCTTTTATGTATAGAGGTGGAATTGTAATTGCAAGCATTTTAACTGCTGTAATAATTGCCAACCTTGTACATCCAAGAACCCTGCTTTCTAAAATATTTTCATTTTACCCTTTAGTATGGCTGGGAAAACGCTCATATGCGATGTATTTATGGCATTTTCCAATAATACTTTTATTAAAGCCTTTGGTTCGACTTGAAGGTGGTTATCCTTGGTGGTTTGTCCTTTTGGCCATTGCATTAACGATTCTTATTTCTGCAATTTCATTTACCTTTGTTGAAGAACCAATAAGAAAAGGAGCCCTCAAACAATTATTTAGTAGAAAATCCACAAAGCAAAGGCAAAAAACGGATAAAAACAACACAAATAACGCCGAATACAAGGGAAGACATTTGCAAGAAAATGGCCCAGAATATAATCTCGCTCATAGAACAAATAACGCACAATATACAGGTAGATACTTAGAGCACAATAATATAGGACATAGCCGTGAGCACTTAAAACGCAATAACCCAGAGTATGGTCGCCAAGATATTGAGCGCAATATTGAGTATGGTCGCCAAGATATTGAGCGCAATACCCCAAACCCAAAAAAGGAGAAACAAGGGTTTATAGGCAGTAAACTACATATGATAATTTTGCTTGCTTTGTGCACGGTTTTAGCTGGGGTTACAGTTGTAGGTTGCATTGTAGTGCCCGATGATTATTTGGTTCCAGAAAACGCAATAAATTCAACTGGCGCTGGAGTTGAGACAGCAATAATTTTAGACTACAATGGCAACCCTGTAGACACCACAGACCAAGTAAGCGCAATAGTTGCACTTAGAACCGATATTGAAAATATGATAGCCGCAGAAATCGCCGCTCAAAAGAAAGCAGCAGAAGAAGCACGGCTTAAAAAACTTAAATATCCCCTTATGATTGGGGATTCGGTTCCAGGAGACACCGAACGCGATTTTGGACCAAAGTTTCCACACGGACTAAACGATAGTGTAAAAAATCGTTCTCCAGAAGCTGCACTAAAAGTATTTAACGGTTATGATCAACAAGGAGTAGCAGGAGATATAATTGTTTTTGCATGTTTTACAAACTTTAGACTTAATCCAGGCATGCTAGATAAAATGCTTGAAGCAGTTGGTCCAAATAGACATATGTTTTTAGTAAATACATTTTTGCCAGAAGCTCATTGCGAAACAAACAATAAAGACATTGCCGATTTTTGCCGGGCACACGATAACGTCCATTTAGTTGATTGGTATGCTACGGTTGTAGATCATAAAAAACAGTATTTATGGGATGATATGACTCATTTAAGACCAGAAGGCTCTACGGCATACATCGATTTAATTTACAACGCTGTTAAAGATTATTTGCCAAACTAAATGCAACACTTGCTGTTACCGTACCCAGATATGTAGCGCATGCCCCTAGTATTGCAAAAAAGAGAGGGCTAATATAGCCCTCTCAAAGTTTCTTTGTGTTTTTCGAAAACAGTGAGGTCACCGTCATCAGGTGTTGCTAAAAGGCAATAAAGAATTTAAGTAGGAATATCGCCGAAATTACATAAGTTAAAATTGAAATATCCTTTGGTTTACCTTTGCAAAGCATAATGACCGTATAAGAAATAAGAGCAAGACCAATTGCGTTTCCAATTGAACCAGAAACTGGCATACCAATTAACAAAATTGCAACTGGAACGCTTTCTTCCATATGATCCCAATGTATGGTTTTGAGTCCGCCAAGCATCAAAACACCAACATAAATTAAAGCTGCAGATGTTGCAGGTGCTGGAATAACGCGAGCAATTGGAGCAATAAATAAACAAGCTAAAAACATAATTCCACATGTTAAAGCTGTAAGACCTGTACGACCACCAGCCTCAGCACCAGAAGTAGATTCTGCGTAAGATGTAACAGTTGATGTACCAGTTAAAGCACCAGCAATTGTACCGATTGAGTCGCAAAGCATTGCTTCTTTCATTTGTGGCATATCGCCATTTTCGTCGAGCAAGTTTGCGCGTTCTGCAGTACCAATTAAAACGCCAATTGTATCAAACATGTCAATCATTACAAATGTGATTAAAAGCGTTATAACTGTAAGCCAGCCAATTTGCGCTAAGGCTTCAAAGTTAAATTTGCAAAAAGTAAGATTTGCCATATCACCAAAAGCAGGAATCCAAGATGCATCACTAAATGCAGCAAAAGGATTTTCTTGTAAAATTACAAAATCGCCAATCCAATAAATTACAGAGGCCACAAACATACCTAAAATAACAGAAGCTGTAACCTTTTTGCGAGCCAAAAAGATGATGACAAAAAGGCCAATAAGCATTGTTGCAACAGAAAGGACAGTTTTTGGATAAGCATCTCCCATTGTCATAGAAGCAGAAATACCAGTTAAAGCGCCAAAAAAGTCTTTCATAATAAAGAATTGCGCGCCTTCGGAATTTGCAAGATAAATATTTGAACCAAAGCCAATATTTAAAAGCAACATACCAATACCAGGAGCAATGCCGTGGCGAATAGCACGTGGAATCGCGTGAACAATTGCCTCACGCACGTTGCACAAAGTAAGAACCAAAAAGATAATACCTTCGGCCAAAATAATTAAAAGCATGGCTTGGAAGCCTGCAACATAGCTTACACCTGCGCTAGTAAGGCCCAAAACCGTGGCGGCATAAAATGCATTCAAACCCATGCCAGGAGCCAGCCCAATAGGTTTATTTGCTATAAACGCCATGCAAATCATCGCAATACCAGAGGCAAGACAAGTTGCCAAAAATACAGCATTCCAAAGCTCTTGGCCACCTTGTTCTGTATAAAATGTCAAAATGTTAGGATTAAGCGCAATAATGTACGCCATGGTCATAAAAGTAGTAAGACCTGCAATAATCTCGGTACGAACATTAGTGCCGTACTTTGATAGCTTAAAAAGTTTTTCCATCATAGTCGTTGTATCCTGTTCTTAAAATTATGCGAGAGATGCATG